>CAMWUS010000006.1 GCA_947177495.1 uncultured Clostridia bacterium | reverse complement strand
AAGCAAGCCCGCAATGTTTTCGCTCCATTCTACAAGACAAATGCCGCCCGCTTCGAAATAGTCGGCAAGTCCCAAATTCCACGCCTGCTCCTCGCTTTGAATGCGGTAGCAGTCGAAATGATACAAATTCCCGTAGGAGTTTACGTAGGCGTAGGTCGGGCTGGTCACTTCCTCTTCTATCCCAAGTCCTGCCGCAATCCCCTTTGCAATCAGCGTTTTGCCCGCGCCCATTTCGCCGTCCAATAGCACGGTATCGCCCGCGTGCAAGGTCTTTGCATATTCTTTCGCCCATTCGAGCGTTTCTTCCTCGGAAGATGATAAGTAAACCATATAACTAAACTCTTCGCCCGTACTCAATTCCGTCCAATATTTACTCGTGTAATATTGCTTTACGAGCAATCTCCAATACAACAAAAAGACCGACGCCATAACAAGCATTAAAACCGAAACTATTATTCGAAGTCGCCAATCGCCCCAAAAAACTGAATCGCTTGCGTACAAATCGGTGTAAACAAGATTTATGGTAACCTGTACCACAAACGCAATTAAAAACAATGCAAAATACGCTATCAGCCGAACGATTTCAGGCTTACTCATGCGCCTTCTGTCTTTTTTTAATACAAATTCCTTTTGGGCGTTCTCTTCATCTGCCGCAGTCATAAAACGGTCGTGCTTGATATCATCTAAAATCCCAAAGACTTCAAGTGCGGAAATAATTACCCAAAAAACAATAGGGAAAAGGATGTACCACCACGCAACAAACGGATACAATGCCAACCGAAAGGAATAATAAATTGCATAAAAAGAAAATAAAAGCCCGCTGATTGCAAAGTGCAAATAAAAATACTTTTGTTTGTCTATAAACATTCCCGCAATTACGTTCGCGCCCATTGCCGCAATGGTAATAATTGCAACGACAAAGTCTATCGGCGTAATCGTTTTTACCAGTAAAGTAGTATTGGTCAAATAGAATATTATTTGTATGGCGGGCGTTATGGAAAGACCTATAAAGCAACTAATTTTTAATCCGATTCCGTAGTTATGTTTAATAATGTCCTTTGAATAGAGGAATCGCTTTACGTTATCTTTCATATGTCCTATCCTTAAGGACATTTTACCACAGTGCTTCCCGTGCTGTCAAGCACGGCAATTACATTTTCTTGAAAGCAACAACAAGACGCATTTATTCCGATTTATCCTCTTTCTCCGCGCGCTGTTTTTCGCGCGCCTCCTTGCGCCGTCTGCGCGCCGTGGAAATCCTTTTGTTCAGCCGTGCGGAAGTTATTTGGATAAAGCGGGACAGCGGTTTATAGAGCAGGAATATCACGATGCTGATGCTCACGCTTTTAATTGCGTTGAACGCGAGCACGTAATACCACACCGTATCGAAAAACTCGATTCCCGACATAGAGCCGAATGCGTGGAACACTTCCCCGAAAAAGGGGAAATTGATGTAACGGTTTACAAGGAAGCTCACCCCGATTTGCAATACGCAGGCGATTCCCAAAAGTGCGCAAACCCAACCCTTGCCCTTTAAAAAGCGGTACCCCACCGAGGGCACGATGACGTAGGCGAAGGACATAATGAAATTCGCAAGCTCGCCCACGCCGAGCGTGGAAGAGTCGGCAAGGCTTAAAAGCTCTTTAATGAGAATGGAAATCGTGACTTCCACAGGTCCGAACATGAAGCCCTCGAAGAGGAAAAACACGTTTGCAAAATCCAGCTTTAAAAAAGATACCGTCGGAAATATGGGAAACTCGAAAAACGTGACGACGTACGCAAGCGCGGTGAACAGCGCAATGTAGGCGATGCGTGCCGCGGTAAAATGATTGCGTAATACTGCCCGCGCCCGCTCGCCGCGACCTTCGCTCTTTTCTTCCGCTTGCACTTCCCCCGAAATTTCCGCTTGCTCGGTTTCTTGCGTTTCTTCCATTGTAATATCCTCCTACAAAAAAATGCGCCCCGATTATCGGGGCGCAAAAACAAACCAATTCCTACTTTTATCATCCGGACTTTAACCGTCGGTACGGGAATTGCACCCGTTCGGGAATGCTCGCGCACTCTTCGCAGACTGTACTGCCGGTGGAGAATTTCACTCCGCCCCAAAGTAATATTCAACTGTCGCTATTATATCACGCCTATCGCCAAAGCGCAAGCGTTTTTAAACGGTTTTAATAGGAAGCTTTTATCTCCTTTGCAAGGGCGCAGAGCGCTTCCCTTCCCTTTTCGTCGAGCGCGGAGACGAAGGAAACCTTCTCTCCGATTTTCGTCATATTTTTGAACTCTGCGAGAATGCTTTCCATCTGTGCGCCCGCCTGCGGCGCCCAACTGCCGTTATCGACCACCGCGTATTTGCGGTTTTGGAAGTTATGCGCTTTGAGGTCGGCAAGCAGCCCTTCCATGCTCGAAAAGATACCGCCGTTGTAGGTGCAGGACATAAACACGCAATGCGAGTAGCGGAAGGCTTCCGACAACAGCTTGCTCACGTGGGTAACCGACGTATCGTATACGTGCACTTCCACGCCCGAACGGGCAAGCTCGGCGGCGAGAATTTCCGCGGCGTTCTGCACGTGCCCGTAGATGGAAGCGTAGAAAATGGCAACGCCCTTTTCTTCTGCCTCGTAGCGGCTCCAAATATCATACTTATTGAGATACCACGCAAAGTCTTTTCTCCAAACGGGGCCGTGCAAGGGGCAAACGGTTTTAATATCGAGCGTAGCCGCTTTCTTTAACACGTTTTGCACCTGTACGCCGTACTTGCCGACGATATTCATATAATACCTGCGCGCGTCGTTTAAAAAGTCACGCTCGAAGTGCACTTCGTCCGCAAAGATATTCCCGCCCAAGGCGCCGAACGTGCCGAACGCGTCGGCGGAAAAGAGCGTATGCGACGTTTCGTCGTACGAGAACATGACCTCGGGCCAGTGTACCATGGGCGCGAAGACAAAGCGCAGCGTGTGCTTACCCAAGGAGAGCGTATCGCCGTCCTTTACGATGAGCGGTTCGCCCTTGTATCCGTAAAAGTTTTGCAGCATTTGCGCGATTTTTTGGTTGCACACCACTTTCGTAGCGGGATACTTTTCCGCAAAGCGGGAAAAGCTTGCGGAATGGTCGGGCTCCATGTGATGCACGATTAAATAATCGGGCGCGCGCCCGCCGAGCACGTGCTCCAAATTGTCGAAATACAGCGCGCCGACGGAATCGTCTACCGTGTCGAACACGGCGGTTTTTTCGTCTTCGAGTACGTAAGAGTTGTAGGAAACGCCGCGCGGAACGGGGTAAGCGCTTTCGAACAGCGCAATTCTTCTGTCGCTTCCGCCTACGTAGCTGAGACCTTCTTGAATTTTGATAACGTTGTGCATAGGTTACTCCAAAAACTTAATATGTTTGATTATTCCTAAAAAAACGGGGACGTAAACCCGCCCCGCGTTTTTTTGAGTATTTTAGGAAAATTGTTTTAAGAAGTTTACAATTTCCTCATAGGTAAGCATTTCGTAATCGGGCTCGTTCGTTAACCTGATGATTGTCGCCTGCGTATTCCCTGCGGTGAGAACGCAAGCCGCTTCCGTACTCTTCGTCCGATAGTCGTCGATTTTGAGAATGGTTTCGCTGATTCGATAGCGGATTGCGCTGAACTCGCAGAGCGTATCCAAATGCTCGCGGTAGACAAGGATATTCGCAACCGTGTCGAATTTGGGAATGCCGAGCGAATTGCCGTTGCCGCACACGTCGAGCACCTCGAACAACTTCAACAGAGCTTGCTTTGTGAACACGGCGATCATCCGCCCTTCTTGGTCTTCCCCGTAACCGTCTTCGCTATGAACGTCCGTCTGCGCAACGGTAATGCCGCTGTTAAGTTCTACGATTTTCTTGGTGAGCGTGGCGCGCATGATTGCGCTTTCCACCATGATTTCGCGGTGCATGGCGTCGGGCAATACCATGTGGCTTGCAACGTCCCAACCCGCAAGTTTCCCGTCTCCGCCCAACGCCTTGAATGCGTCGATGAGCGCTGTGAGCTCGGTTGCGTTCACCGACTCGCCGTCCATTTGCGAAGCGGGTACGATAAGCGCTTTGTTTTTGGTAAGGTTTTTCGTGAGCGTCGCCGCAACGATATACGAACGGGGTGCGCCGTCAACGGGTTCGACGTACGCTCTCACTTCGTCCACCGAGCCGAGGGTATATTCGGAAATATCCTTCCCGCCCATAATATTTACAAGCTCTCTTACTTCGCTTTCCTTGTAAATGGCAAGCGTTTCTTCGTATGCACGGGAATGGTCGGCGAGGTCGGCGTTTTTCGCGATTTCGTCCTGCACCTTTTTGGTGATGATGCCGCCCGCAAGCTTGGAGCCGTACAGCACGTTAAGGCGGGTGCGAGGCGAGGAAATCGCGCTCTCTTGGTTGAGCGTTTTGATTTCGCCCGTGAAGTTGTGCGTTTTAAAGTCGTCGAGCGTGTTAATGGCGAGCTCGTCCATCGCGTCGAGCAGGGAAGCGACCTCCGTCTGAGGATAAACACCCAACTCGTTCTTGATGCCGTTGCGTACGTTGAGATCAATGAGATCGCCTCCGATTCCCCCGTCGATTTTATAGGTAACGACGCCCGCGAGAACATCCGAAGCGAATATCACGTCGAGGCGGGTTTCGCCCGAATCGGGATGAAGCCTGCTTGCGCCGTTGAGCGATTTGAGGTCGTTGAACTCGTAATCTTGAAGCGCGTCGACGTCTTTAATTTCCAACTCTTTCACGCCGTCTAAGAGCGCGGCGACTTCCCCTTTGCTGTAATAGGGTTTATAAACGGGATCTTTTTCTTTGATGTTTTGGAGCACCGAATTGCTGATGATAGCCTGCTTTTCTTCGGTGTCGCTTAAAAGCGCGTCGTCAAGCTGTTCGGTGAGCATACTGCGAATGATGACGGAAGGATACATGACGTCGAGCTTGGTTTGACCCGCATAGCCCTCCGCAGGATCGTTGAGCGTAAGCGCGTTATCTTTGATCTTTCCGTCAATATCTTCCTCTTCGCCGAGAAGATCGATATCCAACAACTTCGCCGCCGCGGAGAGCGCGCCGATTTCTTCGCGCCGATAGTAACCGTCCAACCCCTTTGCGTTTTGGATAGCCGTTTCATTGGCGACGCCGTCCAACGACTCGTCGAGCCGCTCGGTAAGATTGTGTTTTATTACAATCGACGAATACACGACCTCGAGCTTGCTCTGCTCTTTGTCCACTTCCGAAGGGGTGTCGAGCTCCTTTACGAGCGCAGACATACGCTCGGTAAGTCCGTCTTGCGAAAGGTCGATATCCTCCGCGCCCGCGCTTACGCCGAACACTTCGTCCAACCCGTCGACGAGAGCGGGAAGCTCGAAATACCAGACATTTCCTTCGCCGTACCGTTCGAGCTCTGCACGGCTACCCGCCTTTCTCAAATCTTCGGGAAGGGAAAGCGCGTCCTTCATCTCGTCGTTCTGCACGATGTAGTTGACAATAGATGCGGAGATGATATTGCTCGAACTCAGCTTTTGCTTGTTCTCCACAAGCTTGCGCAAAATGTCCGCGGCACCCATCTCCGAAGTGAAGCCGAAGGAATTGAGCTCGGAAAGAATAGTGCGTAATTCCTGTTTCTTGACAAGGCTGTCGAGCACGTCGTTTTCGAGTGCGACGGTTGCCGAAGCGGGAATGATGAGCGCAAAGCCGTCGCTTGTCTCGTCCTGTTCGCGCAAAGACTTGGAGAACGTGTAATGGAGCACATTGGATTTAAGAAGCGTATCGATTGCATCTTCGTCCAAATCGCCCAAAATATCCATGAGCTCATCGCCCTCGAGCTCGCCGTTTAGCAGCTTTTCCAAATGCCCGTCAAGCTGGTCGAGCGCGGTGAGGAGGTTGCGAATTTCGCCGGGGCGCCCCGTAATGTCCGAAGCCCAACCGTCTAAATTTTCGGGGACCGCGGTATCGAGGGCGCGCGGGATCACCACAAGCCCGTTTCCGTTCATCTGCTTTACGAGAATGGAAGCAAGCGTGCCTTCCATAATACCGTTTCCGCTGTCCAAGAACTCGCGCAGCGTTGCGTTGTGGAGAAGGTCGACCACTTCCCCTACTTCGAAGCTGCCGTCCAAGAACGGCGTAATAATATCAACAAGTTCGGGTAATTTTTCGAATATTTGCTTTAACTCGTCCTTTACGATAAAGTTGACCGCTTCCCCTTGTGCATTGCGTTCGCGCGAGGAATAGGGAACCGCCAAGATATCCTGACTTTGCCCGATGAACACCGCCGAGACGACGGAGCGCAATACCGAAGATTCCGTGAGGTAGTCGGCAAGCGTAAGCCCGAACCCGTCTTGCCGCACAACTGCGTCCGCGAGCACATTGAAAAGCTCTGTGATTTCGATATCGGAATTTTCGGATTTGAACAGCAGGTCGAAGAGTTCTTTGTTCTCTTTATCCCCCAACAGGCGCAAGCCGTAGAAGATTTGGAAAGTTTCGCCGTGAGAAACAAGTGTCCCGTTCGCATCGTAGCGGTTTTCGAATACGATGCCGTCGGGAAGATAGATGTCGCCACTCACTTTTTCCAGCCCTTCGCGGAGCTTTGCCGTGATTTTGCCCGAAGCGAGCACTTTGCCCAAAATCGCCGAATCGGCAACCGTGGCGCAGATATTGTCGTACAGGCGCAAGTTGTTTTCGTATTCCTCGTTTTCGTCGTCGAATACGCCGAGGAGCATTTGCAGGTAATCGTCGTCCTCCCGCTTTACGCTATCGTACAGCGCAAACATATCGTCGGTAACGGAAATAAGCGAATGCAATTCGTCTACCCAAGAGATGTTCTGCGCTTTGATTTCCGAATAGGTAACGCCGTCCTGTCCCTCGTCGGTGAGATACGTGTTTTCGAGGAAGCAATATAGCCGCCCCAAAACGGGATTGACTTCCCCTTTGCGCCCCGTGCCGAGAATGGAGAGCCCTTCGAGTTCGGGCAGAATGCGTTTGACAAGCTCCAAAGGCGTATTGTCGGAATACTCGTTCGCAAGGAACCCGAGCGCGATGCGGAGCACCGTCTGTGCGTCCTTTTTATCGAAAAGGTGGTTGACGCTCAAGTACGGCTGAATGTTGTTCGGATCGTCCGTCGTCGCCGCGCCTAAGCTCACGCGCAGTTCGCGTTCGTCGGGAATGGTCTCGCTCAGGTATCCGCGTTGGAAGAGAATTTTTAAAAGCTCCTTGTTACTAGCCCCAAGCGAGGAAGCAAACGACATATCGTCGATATGGGCGACGATCGTCCCCGCCATTGCGAGCGATAAATTGATGATATATGTTTGAGAATCGAAGTTGTCTACGAGGTTTTCGAACTCCGCGCGGAACCCCGGCTCTTTCATGATATCGACCACGGTATCCATGATCTTTCCGCTGTCGCCCGTGTCGAGCGCTTCTTCGATGCGGTCTTCGCCGTAACGCATGAGGAGCGTGATCGTATCCTTCGCAAAGCCCGTGTATGCACCGAGCTCCTTGCGGAAACGGACGGTGGCGTGGACGTCGTTCAAATCGTCGTCGAGCCCGCCCGAGAATACCAAATCCGCCGCGAATAAATAGTACGGGGAATCGCTTAAATCGCGCACCGAGCCCAACACTTTGAAAATGCCCTGCGCGCCGTAGCTTTCTACCGAACGGTAAATCGAATAATAGAAGTTGGTTTCGCTGTTGCCGAAATCGCGGTCGGCAAGGTCGCCCTCGCCCGCACCGCCAGCAACCATAAAGAACGCGCTGCCGATAAAGGACATGGTGATAAGCCCCACCACAAGCCCGCGCACGAGCCCGACCACGCCGCCGCCCATACGGTTGCGCTTATAGGAGCAGTCCACCTTTCCGTTTGCAAAAGCCATTTCGCGCTTGCGCCTGTATTTGCGCTCGGGATAGGCAATCGCATAGATGATATAGAAGATGAATACGAGCAGGAAGTAGACGAGCCACAGCACGACGGCAATGGCAAGACGGTACACGAGGTCGGCGAGCGTCATGAGATACGCGCCGTTTTCTGCCAAGAGCATGGTAATCTCGCTTCCGAATCCGATAGAGATGATCTTGGGAAGAAAATCGGCAAGGCACTCACGAAGCGTTGTGCACTCCGCGCTTACCCCAAGCGTATTTTGCAACGCGTGTTCCCCGCCCATGATGGTATTGACGAGGGAAAGAAGCGCGCTGTCTACCATGTCGCCCGTAATGCAGAAGAAGAACAGTGCGATACAAATGCCCGCCGCAACAAACGCCTGAACGGCGAGAATGAGGCTCTTGCGAAGTCCCCGCCGCGCACCCACAAGCGTGGAGACGAGAACGATAACAAGGAACAGCACGGTGGGTACCCAAGCGATGGCAAACGCAACGATTTGGGTAATGCCTTTTCCGACAAGCTGAACGGCAAGCCCCGCGGCGATTGCGATAGCGCCGAGCACGAGCACGGCGACCGTTGCCTTGACGCCCCCCTTGATGCCCTTAAAAATCCAAATAAACAGGACGGTGAAGGCGAGGAGAACGATAAGTGAAATTTCCCAATGCACAATGACAATTTCAAACAAGCGGTCACTCCGCTGCGCAATGGATGCAATTACGTCCATATATTTCGTTTTCACCTCCTTTTAAGATTTTTAATACCTTTCAGATACTTCGGGCTATTAGCCCCTGCCTCCAATCGTTATCTCGCTTTCCTCTAAGCCGTTGTCCCAGCCGTCCCCTTCCATGAAATTCAGGTTGAGAATGACCACGCTTTCCACCTTTACGTCTTTAAAGAAATCGGTGGGAACAGAGTTGGGCGCAAAGGTCATGCGGGTAAGGCTAATCTTCTCCGCGCTCGCCCCGAACAGATCGGCAAGCGTTTTTCTCTCATCGATCAGACGGTCGAATTCGAGCGTGCGAAGTTTTTCGCAACCGCGCAGGCTCAGCGAATTGAGCTGCGCGTTGGGCAGTGAAATGCGCGTGAGCGAGGGGCAGGATTTGAACGCGTCCCCCAAAACGGTGACGGTGCCTTCCCCGACGGAAGAGATATATTCCAACGCCGAGCAATTCTCGAAGGCGCCGCCCTCGATAACGTAACGAACGTCGTCCGAAACGGTAATCACCACTTCCTTGACGCGCGTTCCTTTAAAGGCGCCGTCGGCAAGCTTGGTAACGGTATACTTTCCGACGCGCTTGGGCACGGTAACCTTGTCCTCTCCGCCGTCGTACCCGCAGATCGCGGCGGTTTCGCCGCTGACGCGCAAGTCGTAGCCGTCGATATAGATGACGGAAGATTGTTGTTTAAAAATAATTGCCGAAGCGATGGTGAACGCAATGACGAGAATGCAGATGATGACGCGCCAGACGGCGGGGAATACGGCGAAATTCTTTCTCGCCACGCTCTCGGAAGAAAAGACGACGCGTTTTTTCTTTTTTACGCGCTCCGCTTTCTTTTCGTTTGCCTTGACAGCCGCCCGCACCTCTTCGCGCACCGCGGCGGGCGAAGCCGCCGAGCTTGCGTAGTTTTCGAATTTGTAACTGTTATCCTCGAACTCGCCCTTAATCCACTTTACGCGGTCGAAATACGCTTCTTCCAATTTTACGGCAAGACGAACGCATTTGTAGCTGAGCTTCAATTTTGCGCTAGGCACGAAATAGCCGTTTGCTTCCGCGTTGCAATGATCGTACACCACCGTGGAGCTTTCCAAAACCTCGCCGTTCCCGTCGAGCTGACGAACCTCGAACTTGATAAAACTGAGCGGCTGATTGAGGGTGTTGTAGAACTTGAACATCGCGCATTTCTCTTCGGCGCGGTCGTCCGTAAAGAGAATGTACTCCTTTAAGGCGACAATGTCGGAAGGGTTTTTGCTGTGTTTGAATTTTTCGATACGGTTATACGAACTCATATTCCAACGCTCCTCCGTTCAACGCCTTTACGTTCTTGCGGCGAAATGCTTTTACCGTAATAAAGTACCCGATGAGGCAGAGCAAAAAGCTCGCCCCCACCGCGATATAGTTGAAATAACTTGTAAGATAGGGCTTCATGGTCTGCATGCCGATGACTTCCAAAACGACGTGGCGGGCAACGAACAGCCCCAAAAAGACAAGCACGTTTGTAATGAGCGCGTAAAGACGGATTCTCGTGATCGAAAGCGGACGGATAACGTCGGTATTGATTACCACACCGTCCGCCTCGCCGATGAGCACGTTTACGTAAGCGCACTTGCGCGAAAGCGCGATGACTTTGGAAGTATCGCTCGTATTGCTCTCCGTAATCTTGCGCGCGGCAATCACCTTCTTCCTTGCGGAATACTCTACGACGAAATAAGTGATGCCTTGGAACTTCTTCGTATAGTTGCACACCAAATAGCTGTCGTAAGTCGTTTTGCACAGCACGTATTTGCGAATGTAATTTTTGGTTTCGCCCGAAGTGAAGTAAATGGCGTTACGCGAATTGGTCTGCTTCTCCCGCTTGAAGAGCTCGTCCTCTTCGAACGCGTGATAGTACTTGTTTTTCAAGATCCTCAAACACGCGAGCGCGATCATACCCGCCACAAACAGTACGGCGGATACGATACATAAAATTCTCCATGCAATAATCGTCATATTCTTTCCCTCTGTTTATTTGAGTCTGCGTCTTCTCAGTACGGGCTTAGGTCTCGCCACGGTGGGCGCTCCCGTTCCCGCCTCTTCCGCGGGCTCTGCCTGTGTGTCCTCTTCCTCTATCGGCTGAGCGGGTTCCTCCGCAGGCTGTTCGTAAACAGGCTGAGCGGGTTCCTCCGCAGGTTGTTCGTAAACGGGTTGCGCGGAATCCTGTTCCGTGTATACCGCTCGGCGGCCGTAAATCTCTTCGGCAGAGGGCGCTTTTTTGCCGTGCTTTTTCTTTTTGGATTCGAACGCGATGTCGTCGGTAGGCTCGTCCGCGTCGTCGAACATGGCAACGAGCGCCTGACGGCTTGCGTTTTCACCGAACATCTGTCCTCTGCATTGCGAAATGCGAATGCCCTTCGACGCCTTGGATACGGCGACGGGGTCTACGAGAATATCTTCGAAGAGGTGCTGATTGGCGGCACGCATGCCGAGCGTGAGCACGGGAGCAAATAATACAAAGCCGAGAATGGCGACGATGTCCACGCCGACGAGCATTAGAATGCAGTAGTTTTCAAAGTAGAAACGGTCGTACAGAATGTAAGTAAGTCCTCCAAAGACGCCGAGATAGAGCACCTTGGGAAGCATAGTCAAAAACAAGTTGAGGAAGAGCACACCCATGCCGCTCGCCTTCATGGTGTTGTAGCAGACGGCAAGCGTATCGCCGACGCCGATATTCTCGTTCGCCGCAATGATATAGGGCGTGGGCGCAAAGATGAGGAGCGCCGCAACGACGAAGATGACCGCGACGATCCCGCCGGGAATCGCAAAGTAAACGGGAAGCATTCCCCCACCGTTTACGAGCAAGGAAACCCCGTACCCGATGCCGAACAGCATGACGGTGCATACGCCGATGAGGATGAGTCCGCCGAGAATGATAAGCCCTTCCAACAGGTAACAGAGCACGAGCGTCCAGAACGCGCGCGGCTCCCCTGCGCGGCGGAACGCCTGCGCGGGCTCGTACCGCTTTTCGGTGCGCAAAACTCTCCCCATCCGCACCTTTGCCAAAGCGAAGAGCGGCGTGAGCAGTAGCGTGATACGCCCCAAAAGCTCCGCGAAGAAGTAGAGCAAATAGCGGATATGGTTTTTCCCCTTACTTTTGAACAGCGCATGTGCCGACGCGCTCATTCCCTCATGGAAATAGTGCTTGAATCCTCGGTTCATAATCGAAGCCTCCTAATGTTAACTGTTTGTGAAAATGATTTGTGTGTTACGGTGCAATGGAAACGTTTTGGACGTCGTAGTAGGTTTCCTGCGAAATGTGCGCACCCGAAGAGTGCTCGGTATACACGCCGGGTTTGAGCCCGACGAGAACGCCGCCTTCCACCACCACTTTGAATTCCACTTGGTGTTTCCCGAGCAGCTTGCCTTCGGTAATCTTGAAATCTTGATCGAGCTGTAAAGCGACGGGGTTGCCGTCTTCGTCCATGCGATACACGACGTCGCCGTCTTGCAACGCATCGCCGTCCTCGTTTACGAGCGCGCCCGCATCCACCAAAATATCGAAGGACAGCGAAATTGCTTTTACGGTGATGTACGAGCTTTCGTCGTCTTGATACAAAATGTTATAGCCCTTGGAAACGTCTACCTCTTTGCCGTCCTCGATGCGGTAAATTTTCACGGTGAGCCACGTTTGGTAAACGCCGGGATATTGACGGACGGATGCCGCGGTGACTTTGGCGAAATGCCCTTCGAGTAAGCCGTATTGGTTTTCCGCAACGGTTACGGAAGAACTTCTGTCTGCATAAGCAACCACCTCGAAACCTACGTCTTCCAAAGGAATGTTGTATTTGGAGCCGTCGGTGACAATCGTCTTATGCTTGTCGTTTTTGAGGATCTGCTTGATTTCCACGGTAAGCGTTTCGCACGTGAGATTGCCGCGGAAGAACACCTTCATGCCTACGCCGAGCTTTTTGAGAAGCTCCGCCTCCTCGGCGTTATTGGTATCGTATTTATAAATGACGCGGTAGTTATCTGCTACGCCGTCGTCGCCGTGCAATGTGTAAGATGCAATATACACCGCCTGCATGTATTTGCTACCCGGTTTTAACACGGCGTCGCCCGTAACCGTAATGCTGTCGCCTGCGAGCAGACTGCACGCAACAATTCCGTCCCCCGCTTCATTTGCGGTGTAGGTAGCCACGTTGCTCGCGGGCAGCGCGATATCCGCGCCCGTGTTCAACCCGGTATAGTCCACAGGCTTGATGATGAGCAAGAATTTCTCGATCGTGAGCGTTTCTTCGCCGCCCTTAACAGTATAGTCGCGCTCGATAAGCCCGCTGTTGTCCGCGCTTGTAAACCCGCTGATACGAATGGTGTATACGCCCGCGTTGATGGGGCTAACGGGCGCCCCGCCTTGGTAAATGGCAAAAGTCGGTATGGCGTTTGCGCGCTCGCTTGCAAGCAGGAACCCGTTTGCCGTGTCGCCGCGCTCGTCTACCCAATCGAAGAAGTTCCAGCCCGCGGTGGAAATTTCCACTTTGTCGTAAACCTTAGTGAATGCTTCATCGCGCGTGGCGTTGATGGGACGCGGCGTTACGGTAAACCCGCCGGTCTCGTAAATAATACTGTAATTGTCTGCAATCGCGCTCTGCCCCGCCTTCACCGCAAGCCTTACGGAAATGTCGTAACTTCCGCCGTGAATAATCTCAGTCTCGTGTGCGAAAATGTTGCCGTTATACTTCACGGTATAGGTAGCGTTGAACGCGTCTGCGTCCGTTCCCAAGAAGCCTTCCCCGTCAGGATTACCCGTCTGATGGCTCGAGAACGAGAAATCGTTATCCATTACGCTTGCCGCATATACAAAGTATTTGTGCGAGCCAAAAACGGTAACTTTGCGCTTGTCAATGGTAAAGGTACCTGCCGTGGTGCTCGTGATATCGTAGTTTTCCGAAAGTCCGAAAAACGAAACGGTTACGGTATAGTAGCCCACGTTGCGCGGCGCAACGACCGCGCCGTTCTGCTTGAACTCGTAGCTATAATTACCCGCGTCGTCGCTATTTACAAAGCCGCTTTCTCCCGCGAACCCAACGTGCGAGGAAGTATAGTGAACGTCGGTAAAGAAGAAAATTTCCGCCTTATACTGCTCTCTCCAAGTGTTGACGGATACCGAAATTTTCCGCTTGCTAATTATAATCGTCGCGTCGGTTACGGTTGTAATTTCATAGTCGGAAGTCTTGCACGGCTCAAAGCGTGAAGAGCTTACCGACCAAGTTCCCGCCGCTGTTTGGAAGGTAACGGTGTAAACGCCCGCGTTCTCGGGCTGTTTCTCCTCCGCCGTAATTCCGTCGCCCGAGAACACGAAGTTGCCCGAAAGCGTTGTGCCGCTAAGCAGTCCCTCAACTTCGTAGTCCGCATCGTCGGGGGATTTAAAGCCGTACGAATATTTCGTGCCGTCGTACTCGCGCCCGTCGTCTACAAGCGTAACGGTAAGCGGGCGTTTTGTAATTTCGTAAGAAGCGGTATCGCTCGTTACTGTAAGCGTATAGTTTTCGCTCGTTACGGTAAGCGGTGATCTCGTGCCTTCGACGATAGGCTTTACAACCCTGCTTGCGTCGCTGATGCGCACGGTGTACTCGTCGGCGTGTTGCAAAACCGTATGCCCGTTTTTACCGACAACGCTGAGCTCAACCAGAAGCCATTCGCCCGGAGCAAACGCGCCCGTCGTGTTGAGCGCTCTTGCCGTGTAGCATACTTCATCTTTGCCGAACGCCGTGACGTAAATGAATTGTTCGCCGTCGTACACCTTGGTTGCGTTTTCAAGTTGTTTTATGGAAAGCTCTACCTGACGTTTCTCGATGGTAACGGTGGCACGCCACCAAGAGAAACTGTAATTTTTGATGCCCTCGTTCTTAACTGCGCCATCCTTGTAAATTTTGCTGTTATCCGCATCGAGTATGATTTCGTAGGTGCCAGCCTCGCCAAGCTCGGTTCTCACCGCGTTGAGGGTGAAATACACGACTACCTCAAGCAATTCGCCATTGGGAAGCGATTTGGAAATAGCCTCATAGTTACCCGTGCCCGTGGGATAGACGGGAACGGGATCGCCGTAAACGGTGTTATTTAGCGCTGTAAGCCTGAGAGATAAGGGGAGCTGATTGATTTTGAGGTCGCCCGCCGTGACATTCAGGATTTGATAGTTATTGCTTACGTCGTTTTCGCCGTTCTTAACGATATAATCGTAAATGTTGATGCCCGTGCCGTTATCGTACGCGTTGGTAATGGAAATCTCTTCGCTTGTAGCCACAAGCTTATCGCCGCCGAGAAGCGCCACTTCGCTATCCGCCACGCCGTTTTTAAAATGAACTGCAGTTGCGCCCTTTTCTACGAGCTTCGTGCCGTCATAATCCTTTTCCGCAGAATTTACGGTGATTTGGATTTGGCGGGGCGTGACTTGTATTTTACCGTCGTTTTGATACTCTATCTTATAGTTATAGGAAATATCTTTGCCGCTTGCATCTTTCACGACGACGGAGAAGGTGTTGGTTTTTTCGCCGTCGTACACCGTAAGCACGGAAGCCGTCGGCTTGGCGCTATCCCATTCGAGGTAGTGCCCGTGTTCGCTTGCAAGAAGCCCTGCGGGGTTCGCTTCCCAATGGGGATAGGAGAACGCTTTGCCGTCGTACTCGTGCGTGTCCGATGCGGTAACCACCGTAACGGTGCGTTGCGTAACGGAGATTTTGCCCCAAACTTCGGTAATGAGGAAGCTTTTCGTAACGTCTTTCCCTGCGCCGTCGTAAACAATGTAGGAGAATACGTTCTCCACTTCGCCCTCGTTTACTTCGGTAACGGAAGCAATAGGCTTGCTCGCGTCCACCGCTATGGTGTGCCCCGCGGGAAGCGAAGCAATCGTTTCGTCGGTAAATGCGGGTAAGGTGTACGGATTGCCGTTATACACACTACTGCCCGTTTGAGTGGTTACGGTCAGGTTGTTCTCGGTAATAACAAGCTCGACGGGCTGTGCCGTAATGGCGTAGTCGGTCGCGTCGGTTTCAACGCTTCCCGCAAACACGCGGCAGTTTTCGTAGTCGAGATGCGCGTAGTAAGTGCCTGCCAAAACGGGAGTTACTTTTTCGCCCGTGCCCGCCTGCTCTTTTGTGAAGTACACGGCAACTTGAAGTTCTTCGCCGTTTTGGAGCGCGGTGGAAGATGCTACTGTATAATTGTTTTTGCCCGTAGGATAGGTGACTGCTAAGCCGTTGTATTTCACGTGAGTAAACGGCGTGAGCGCAACGGTGATTGCCGCCTTTTCAATGGCGATAGTGCCGTATTCCGTCGTAACGTAATAATTTGCCGTTACGTCCGTTTCGCCCTTCATGATTTTAAAGGTTAAAACGTTGTTTTCTTTTTCATTCTCGCGGAAGTGCGTGATTGTAGGTACGTTTGCCGTCGTGTCAACAGCCACGGTGTGCCCGCTTACAAGTCCCGTTCTTTCGGTAAGCTCCGTCCAAGTGAAGCCGTCGAGCTTGTTATGCGCCTGCCCGTCGTAAGTCCAAGCTTGGCTTCCCGAAGTAATAGTAATCGGTCGCGGCCTAACGTTACATAAACCCGGTACAATTCTAAGCTCGTAATTGTAGCTTACGTCGGTATCGCCGTTCATAACTTTATAGGTGCAGTCGTTGTGAACGTAGCCTATGGTAACGTCGTGTAGCACCGTTTTGGTAACCGTTTCGAGCGTGTGCCCGCTTACGAACGTAAAAGCACCATCGCCATTGATGTCGCTGTCACTGTACATGTGATATGCCTTGTAACCGTCGTCAAAGTAATCTACGTCCGCATAAATCCACGTATTGAGACTACTATTTGTAGCAACTCTCAAACGGCGCGGGGTGACGGTGAGCGTGCCCCAAGTGCGTTCGGTAATATCGTAGTTTGCGGTAATATCGTCGCCGTTTGCGTCTACTACGCGGTAGTAAACCTCGTTAGGAATAGAAGCGACTTCGCCGTTCTCGATACGTACTTCCGTAATGGTGGAATAGGGATTCTCCCTATCGGTGACGGGAACAAGCCTATGTCCCGATACGAGCCTATCGCACGCATAATTGCTTGCGTACGCGTAGAACTCTTCGCCGTCGTACTCATGCGTTGCCGTGGGCGTGGTGTACTTAATCTCGCGCGGCAAAATTTTCAGCGTTCCCAAAACGAACCTAAGCGTATAGTTCTTCGTTGTGTTGCGTTCCTCGCCGTCCTCTTGCGCATAGAAATAGTATTTCGTCAAGTTGTAGCGAGTTAAAACCTCCCCGTTTGTCCCGCGGAGCACGTCCGTCATAGTGGTTACAATGAACGGCGTATAAAGTTCGCCTGCAACCAACCCGTCGAACGTGGGTTTACCGTTTTCCCAATCTCCCTCTACGCTTCCGTCTAACGGCTCACCGTCGTATTCCTTTTCCGCGGAAAGCGTAGTAATCGTCAACACCTTGGGGGTGATCGTCAGCGTTCCGTAAGTATAAGTAATCGTGTAGTTGTTCGTCGTGTCTTCGCCCATTTGGAAGGCGACTACTTTATAGCGGGTAGTGTTCTCGATTCCATCTACAGCCGTTGCGTCATCTTTCTTCCAAAGCACGTCGCGGATTGTAACAACAGAGCTTACGACTATGCCCTGATTGTCGGCAAGCCCCGTGACTTGGGTAGCGCCAAGCTCGCCCTCTCCTTCCTCGGTGCCGTACAGCCACTTGCCGTCGTACTCCTTGGTAACGGTGGAAGTGCGGATACTCAGCGGACGGGGCGTAATGAGCAGGTCGCCCATTTCGGTAGTGATTTGATAGTTATGCGTTGTTTTAAACGATTTGTCGCTTGTAAAGAAATCGTAAATCGTATCGTTCTTCACGGGAACGGCTTCGCGCTCCTCGTACTTCACGTTGAGAGCGTAAGGGGTGGAATTGGTTTCGTACAGCTCGCCCTCTACAAGCCCGTCGAATACGGGCTCTTCGGTCATGAACTCCCCTTCGTCGTCGCCGTAAAGATAGTGCCCGTCGTACACCTTTTCGGCGGAAAGCGTATGTACCGTCATGGCGCACTTACTGCGGGTTAAAGTGCCGTAAGCTACTTCGAGCGAGTAGTTGTAGGAAATGTCGTTTCCGTCTCCGTCGAGCACGATAAAGTAGAGAACGTTTATCTTGAAAAGCTGATTGCCCTCCTCATCGTAGCCGTAGGTAATGGAAGCGAAACTGTCTTTCTTCGTCATGTCGAGCGCGATTTGGTGGTTGTGCTCGGTGAGCAGCCGTTCCACGTTTTCCCATTCCAAACACTGCATGGGCTTGCCGTCGTAAGGCGTGGAAGCGAACTTGGTTGCAAGCGATACCGCGCGCGGGGTGCGGTTGATAACGCCGTAAGTATAATTTTGAATATCGTAGTTGTCGGTAACGTCATTGCCCTCTTCGTCCCGTACGAGATAGGTAACCTCGTTCGCGAGAGGTTGTTCCAAAACTTCGGTAACGCTTGCAATCGGCTTGGTGGTATCCGCTTCGAGCGTTTGGAATTTCGCAAGGTTGTCTGCGCTCCAACCTTCGGTGTAGGTAAACGGCGTGCCGTCGTACTCAACGTCAGTTTTCGTGCCCGTAGTAATGGACAGCGTGCGCTTGTATACGGTAAGCGTGCCGTATTCGTACTTGATGACTTCGTAGTTTTCCGTAACCTCGGTGTCGCCCTCGAGGAACTCTACGGTAAAGTTATTTTCCTGACTGCCGACGTTGCGGATCGTTCCTTCCGCGCCGATGACCGCCATGTATACCTGCCCGTCCGCAAGTCCGCTTTCTTCCGTACCCGCAAGGAAGACGTCCGCAAGCGGCCAAACGTGGTCGCCACCGTCGTACTCGAACGCTTCGTCGGGAGTATGCGTGCGCACGGTAACCTTGCGTTTTTCAACGATAAGTTTGCCGCGCTCGCCTTGCAGGGTGGGCGCATAGTTTTCCGTCGTTTCCCTGCCGTCCGCAATACGGTAAACGCGGAACACGGGCGCATTATCGGTTTCGCCCGCAAGCGTCTGTTTTGCGGAAGCCGCTACATCGATTTCCACGCGCTCGCCTTCGGCAAGCCCGCCCGTTACGGTGCCCGCGGAAAGCACAGCCGTGCCGTCGTAAATATGCGTGATCGTCTCGGTGGTGTACGTAAGTTCCTGTTCGGTGATAACGAGGTCGCCGTAAGTGTAACCGACGGCATAGTTCTCGGTAACAAAGTTGCCCTCTTCGTCCGTTGCGCGCACTGACAGTACGTTTAATATCGTGCCCACTTCGGTAATTTCGGGCAATGTACGGTAAACTTCAAAGACGTGCCCTTTTATGGGGGAAGGGTTCATGGTGAAGTTTTCGTTGGAGAGCGGTTTTCCGTCGTACGCTTTTTGCGCGCCCGCCGTTTTTATAATGATTTCTCTCGGCGTGATTGTGAGCGTGCCCGCTGCGATTGTCACGGCGTAGTTGTCGGTAACCTCTTCGCCCACGCCCGCCTGAATCTTATAAGCGGTGATTTCGTTGAAGCTACTGCCGACGACCTTTCTCGAAGCGCTTTGCTCTACGATGAAGGTATGACCGTCTGCCAAATTGTCCGCAGTGAAGTTGGCGTTTACAAGGGGCGTTGCGTCGTATTCTTTGCTGTCGCTTGCCGTTTGAACGGTAACCTCGCGGCGGGCAACGGAAAGCTTCGCCGTCTTTAACCCGCTCTCCCAATCGTAAAGCGCGGTAACGTCGGTGTCGCCGTTCATGATTTTAAGATCCGTAATTTTTACGGTATACACGCCTGCGTTCTCGGGAGCGGCTACCGTCTCGCCGTTGGGCGCGATAATCTCGGAAGCAACGGTGATAACATCGCCCGCCGCAAGCTGTTTTTGCGAGGCTTCGTCCAAACCGCTCTCGTAAGCAAAGGGCGCGCCGTTATAGACGTACTCCGCCGCCTTGGGCACAAAACTCACCGATTTGGGATTGAGCTTTACTTGCTTGGTAGGCGTGGAAAGCGAATAGCAATAGGTAACGTTCTCGCCCGCCCTGTTGGTGATAACGACGGAATCGGCATTCGCGCACACGTTGGAAATATCGGTAGCAAAGCTGTCGAAACGGAAGCCCACCACGCTGAGTTTATCGCCGTTTACAAGCGTGCAGGTAAAGTTGTTCGGGTCGTCGCCGTATACAATGCTGCTTTGCGCAATGGCGATTTCCGTGGGACGGGGCGCAATCTCGAACGAGAGCGTTTTTCCGTACCCGACGCCGAACGCCTTACTTGTAACCGTTCTCACGCGGTACTTGCCTGCCTTATCGGGCTTTTCGGCGCTCCAATCCTCGCTGTCCTCATGTGCATATTCATAGCGCACCGAGCTGAACAGCGCTTTCGCGGGCTTTATTTCGTATGTATCGCCGTATAGAATGTCTGCTTGCAAAATGGAAATATCCGACGTTACAATGCCTTTGGTGGCAAGAAACGCCGTAACGAGAGCGGTAATCAGGGCAAAGGCGACAATAAAGAGCGCGCGGAAACGAACCACGAAGTTCTTCACCGCGGCTAACTTTGCAATTTTGTCTTTGTAACGATCATAAGAAATCATACAAAAAACCTCTGCCTTGCCCGTTTGCTAAATGCGCTTTCTGATTAGATAAAGAATACCGAACCCATTACTTCTTCGATTGCCGAAAAGTCGTACATATCGTTTATGTTCACGTTAAACTTGTCGATAATCGTAATTTCATCCACCATGATATAAAGGTCGGGGCTGTCCTGATTCCATCTTGTCGCAACCAATACGATTACGGCATTGTCACCGTCCGCCAAGCCGATGAGATTGTAATACCCTCCACCCATCGTAACTAGATTGTTGATTTCGGTTTCCGAAGTACCCTCTTTGACCGTGATACTGCCGATGGAGATATTCAAGGCGCGCTTTGTAACGGTTACTTTTACTTTACCCGTAGCAACAAAGTTAAAGCATTCCTGCCCCGTGGTGTTATCGCGAATGCGGACGTTACTCAAATCTATCTCTCCGCCGACGCAGGCACTGCGGACAGTCTTATCGTAATCCACAGAAAGGACAGAATAGTTGCCGGATTGGAAATCCGTTCCCTCGAAATCGAGCGTAAGCTTGCTTGGAGCAATTTCGATCGGCTTACCGTCGTAAACTTTGGAAATAGTCCCGTTGCTTTTAACCTTGACCTTAACGGGAGTGATTTTCCACATGCCCGCTTGCGAACGCACGGTATAATTGGAGCTGACTGTTCCGTCCCCGTTAAGAGCTACCACTTCCGCAGTATAGCTATACTCACCCACGTTTTTCACGCCTTCGAGCGTAGTGCCGAGAACTTTAAACGTTACGTCCTTTTCCGTATCGGGTACGGAAATATCGTCTGCAACGGAAATATCGCTCGCAACAATTCCTTTTCCGTTAAAAGAAGTCTCTTTGTTCTTCATTGTAACCGTAATCGTTTTCGGGAGAATGGTAACCTTACCGGGAACGATATCGATTTTGTAATTCTTGAATAGATTTTTGCGTTCCGCCTCGTCCTGCGCTTCCTGCTCGTTTTGAGGATGCTCGTTGACATAGGGCTTTGCCGAGAGCGAATACTCGCCCGCGTTTTTGTACTCTTTTCCCGACATAACCAGCTCGAAGTCATCTGCCGTAAAGGCGTCGAAAAGTACAAGCTGTTCTTTGAGCGCCTCTTGCGGAATGGCTTTTCCGTTATATTCTACGGTGTAGTCCTTCACCGTAATGCGCAAATTTTGCGGCGTTA
>CAMWUS010000005.1 GCA_947177495.1 uncultured Clostridia bacterium | reverse complement strand
ACAGACCGAAATCGGACGACGACAAAGCGCAGGTTACGCGGACGGAATACGAGATCGAAGGTTGGTACCGCGTAAAGAGCGGGGAAGGCGAAGAAGCCGTTTATGCGGACAAGTGGAACTTTGCAACCGACAAGGTGGGCGCGGACGGCGTGGAGCTGTACGCAAAGTGGTTGCCCGTTATCCGCTACAGCTACAACGTCTGCTATCTTGACGAGGACGGCAACAAACAAGTGCTCGGCAGCTACAACGTAAATGCGGGCGACACGTTCTCGGATAAGTTCAACTACAGGAACAACCGTGCCGGGTATACCGCGCTTGCGGGTTTCTACGATGAAAACGGCAACCCTTGGGACGAGAGCTTTACTCACCCCGGCGGAGAAGTGAACACAGCGATAGACGTTTTCGTGAAATACGAGAAGGGCGAGTTCGTGCAAGTGTACACGGCGAACGACTTGGTTGCAAACCGCAACAAAGACATCATGCTTATGGCGGACATCGATCTTGGTGGTAGAGATTTCAGCTTCGGCGATTATAAGAAAATCTTCCGCGGGAACGGACATACGGTTTCCAACTTCAACCTCAGCTATGACCCGACCAGAGGCGCGCTTGTAGACGACGAGGACTTGGGCGACGAAGGCGGCATCTTGTGCATCTCCCTCTTCGGAAGCATGGAAGGCGCAACCGTACAGGACGTGACCTTCGAGAACTTCACGATCGACGTGAAAACCTCTTTGCGGCAGACGAAAAAGATTATCGTAGCGCCGCTGTGTGTGAAGGCGGAAAACAGTACGGTGAAGGGCGTGACAGTGAAACCTGTCTACACGGTGTCGCAGTTGCCCGCAACCATCAAAAACGATCCCGATAGCCTTGTGCTCGTAACGGATAAAGCGTACTACTTCGAGCGCGAGAGCACGTTCGAAAACGTGACCGTAACGGTGGACGACAGAACGGACGCATAAAAAGAAAAAAAATTAAAGTGATTATAAAGAAAAACAGGAAGGAGTTTTGAACATGAAAAAATATTTGAAGGCAATTACGATAGGACTGCTTGCAGGGAGCTTGACGCTCGGCGCGGTCGGCTGCAACGATACCGATAATCCCGGTCCTGACAACAAGAAATATTTCAACAACGAGACCGACCCGCTCAGATTTACGACGTTGGAAGTGGACGGGGTATTCAGTCCCTTCTTCTCCACTTCGGGAACGGATAGCAACGTGGTCGGCATGACGCAGCTTTCCATGCTCGCAAACGACGCGGCAGGCAACCCTTCTTACGGCGACGACGAAGCGTGCGTTGTAAAGGATTTGGAAATTATCCAAACAGGCACCGAGGACGTCGATTTGAAGACGGAGTACCGCTTCGTACTCAAAAACAACTTGAAGTTCTCCGACGGCAAACCCCTTACCATGAAGGACGTGCTCTTCAACTTCTACGTGTATCTCGATATTGCATACACGGGTTCGAGCACCATTTACTCGACCGATATCGTAGGACTCAAAGAGTACCGTACGCAGGCGGCGACCGATAAGGAGCAGGAGAGCTTCATGCAGCGGTTCGAAGTCGCGGCGGAAGCGAGAATCAACGCCCTCGTTATGACGGCGGACGAAATTTTCGACGAGCACGACAACGAGCTGATGAACGCGGCGGACTTCAGGGGATATCTGCAAGCGAAGCAAGATGCGACGCAAAACGACACCTACAAGAACTTGGTTGCCGACTACGATCAGGCGTTGAAGCTGTTCAAAGAGGAGCTCGAATCGGATTATTCCGGTTCCCTCAACTCCTACGAGGATACCAAGTTTACGGACAAAAGCGGCAAGGTATACGAAGGGCTGTTCACGACCGACGTAGAATCTTTCCTCTACAACGAGGGTTATATTACTTGGAACAAGAGGGACGGCAAGCTGGAATCGGCGCTCACCAATAACTTGAGCGATTTCAAGAATCCCGCGAAATGGGATAAGGATAAGGCAATCGACGCTATTGTCAGCGACAAGATTCCTTACGATATTGCAGAAGTCGTACAGTATTGGAACACGGCGGTAACGCTCAACACCTATCTTACCAACGCGGAGCTTCAAAAATACAGCGAAACGCACGAGAGAAAGTATCAGGATATTTCCGGCATCAAGTTTGCAAACGGCGGTGCGGCGCGCGGCGGTGCGGACAGCGTAAAGGTAAACGACGTTACCTACGATAAGCCCGAATATGCGGCGGACGGCTCGGTCAGCGCGGGCTACGAGGTGCTCAGCATCACCATTAACGACATCGACCCCAAGGCGATTTGGAACTTCGCAATTCCCGTAGCGCCCATGCATTACTATTCGGATGCGGAGCACGTTGCGGCATTCGACTACGTAGCAAACTTCGGCGTGGAATGGGGAAATCAGGACTTCCTGAACAACGTCGTAAACGCTCCCTCCAAAATGGGCGTGCCCGTCGGCGCAGGTCCCTACATGGCTTCCAAGGAAAGCGGCGGTACCGATGACATAAAGCCTTCCGATTTCAAAAGTGCGAACGTCATCTACTTCGAGCGTAACCCCCATTATTTAATGGGACCCGCAAAGATTAAGATGGTACGTTTCGTCGTCGTTACCTCCACCTCCATGCTCAACAACCTCAAAGGGGGACGAGTAGACTTTGCGGAGCCTAACGCCAAGCCCGAAACCATTACGGAGCTTGAAAAGGAAGCAAATCTCGGTCATAAATCGATTACTACTTCCGGTTACGGTTATATCGGAATCAACGCAGGTAAAGTGCCCGCGCTTGCAATCCGTCAGGCAATTATGTACAGTATCGATACGAGCCTTTGCGTCGAATATTACAAGACGGGCGCGCAGCAGATTCACCGTTCCATGTCCACTTCGAGCTGGGCATACCCGAAGGGCTGCACCGCTTACTATCCTTATATCGGCGGTCCCGTACCTGCAAACCTCGACGTAGTAGATCCGCAGTATAAAGCTTTTGTTAATAGAAAGGGCAAGAAGGCGGGCGAAAAGTTTAGTAAGGCGGAACAGCAGGAATTCATCAAATATCTCGTAGAAGACGTTGCGGATTATTCGCCCAACGCGAGCGGCGTGTACGCCAAGGGTTCCAACGTTTGCAAATACACTTTCACCATTGCGGGCGAGGGTAATGACCACCCTGCATGGACGGCGCTCTTCCAAGCGGGCGAATTCCTCAACGAAATCGGCTTCAACATTACCGTGAAACCCGATTCCAACGCTTTGAGAAAGCTTTCCACCGGCGATTTGACGGTATGGGCGGCGGCTTGGGGCTCGACGATCGACCCCGATATGTATCAGGTTTACCACATGGATTCCAAGGCTTCCTCGGTAAACAACTGGGGCTATCCTCAAATTATCCTCAACGCAGGCGGACGCTACGATGATGAATTGGAAACCTTAGGCAAGCTTGCCGTTTGGATTGAAAAAGCACGTTCCACCAACAATCAGGAAGAACGCGCGGAAATGTACTCCAAGGCGCTCGACCTCGTTATGCAGCTTGCGGTAGAGCTGCCCACCTATCAGAGAGACGACTTGTTCGCTTACGATAAGACGAGAATCGACGAGTCTACTTTCAATCAAGAAACCTCGTCCTTCAAGGGACTTACGAGCGATATGCACCTCATTTCCCTTGTAACGGAAAAATAATTTACGCGGCGGATAACTTATGGTCAAGTATATCTTAAAACGATTGGGAATTTCCATCGTGATTCTTCTCGGCGTTTCGTTGATTATCTATACGTTAGTGCGTCTCATGCCCATGAACTATATCGAGACGACCTATCGGGAAAAAATCTCTATCGGCGAAATATCGGAAGAAGATTATCAAAACCTCTTAAAACTTTACGGGCTGGACGGGAGTATCGTTGCAGGATACTTCCGTTGGCTCGGCAATATGATTAAAGGGGATTTGGGAAATTCCTTCAAATACAGAGTGCCCGTTACGCAGGTCATTTCGGAGCACATGTGGGTTTCTTTCGGAATCGCGTTGGTCGCTACGATTTTGCAGTTCTTAATTGCAATCCCGCTCGGCATTTCGAGTGCGACGCACCAATATTCCGCAAGGGATTACACGGTTACCGTATTTACCATGATAGGGCTATCGCTTCCCACCTATTTCTTCGGCGCAATCGTAATAAAAGTGTTTGCGGTCGATTTGGGGTGGTTCGATCCCAGTGGTCTTGTGGATACAGGCGTCACTTACGCAAATACTTTTGCGGGGCAGATGCAAAAATTCGGGGATATCATATATCATATGATTCTCCCCATTACGGTTACCGTGCTTCTCTCCCTCGGCGGGCTGATGCGGTACACCCGTACCAACACCCTCGAAGTGCTCAACGCCGACTATATCCGTACGGCGCGCGCAAAGGGACTTTCGGAAAAGACGGTCATCTACAAGCATGCGTTCCGCAATACGCTCATTCCTTTGGCGACCTTGCTTGCGGGAATTATCCCCGGGCTTTTCGGCGGCATGATGATTACCGAGCAGGTATTCGATATCCCCGGTATCGGTAACATGGCTTATCAGGCGCTGCTTGTGGGCGATATCCCGTTCGTTATGGGATACAATATGTTTTTGGCAATTCTAACGGTAATCGGAACGCTTCTTTCCGATTTGATGTACGCAGTCGTAGACCCGCGCGTCAAGCTCGGAAAGTGAGGAGGCAGGTATGAACGAAGGTCAAGAATTAGACGAAAAACTCCATACCGCAGCCGAAGAGAATGCGGAAACGCAAACCGTGACGAAAGAGGCTACCGCTGCGGCGGAGAATTCCAAAGCGGAAGAGACGGCGGAGGAGAATTCCAAAGCGGAAGGAGAGGAAGAGGCTACCTATAAGGAAATGAGCCCGTTCCGTCTCGTCTTGCGGCGGTTCTTCCGCTCGAAACTCTCCATCGTCGGGCTTGTCATGATCGCGTTTTTGTTCCTCTTCTCTTTCTTCGGTCCCGTTGTGTATCGGGCGTGGGGAGAGAGCGAATTGGACATGACGCCCTCTGTGGACACCGTGCAGGAATCGTACAGCTATAAAGATGAAAACGGCGAGGAAATCACCGTTGTCGAAGTGCTCGAACACGAAAAAACCATCAACACCTATGCAAATCCTTCCAAAGACCACATTTTGGGAACGGACGACAAGGGCATGGACGTATTCGTGCGGCTCATGTACGGCGGGCGCATTTCGCTCATGATCGGCTTTATCGTCGTTATTTTGGATACGATTATCGGTATCGTGTTGGGCGGACTTGCCGGCTATTTCGGCGGGTGGGTCGATCAAGTTATCATGCGTATCGTCGATATCTTCAGCTGTATTCCGACGCTGCCTATTCTATTGATAGCCTCGTCGGTGATAGACTCGTGGGAGCTTACCGCCGACCAACGAATATACGTACTCATGGTCATCATTACGATATTCAGTTGGAGCAGTACCGCGCGAATGGTGCGCGGGCAAATCCTATCCCTACGGGAACAGGAATACATCACGGCGACGGAAGTCATGGGGCTTCCCACTTGGCGGAAAATCTTCAAGCACCTCATTCCCAACGTTATGCCTCAGCTCATCGTATCCATGACTTTGGGGTTGGGCGGCGTTATTCTGTACGAATCCACCCTGTCCTATTTGGGACTTGGCGTGCAGTTCCCCAAGGCGGCTTGGGGGTCGATGATCGCGCTCGTGAACGATCCCATGATTTTACAGTATCACCCCAACGTTTGGTTGCCTGCGGGCTTCCTCATCGTAATCGCTGTGCTCGGGTTTAACTTCGTCGGCGACGGGTTGCGGGACGCAATGGATCCCAAGGCGAGGAAATAGCGTATGAGACCCAAGAAAAATACAAATTATATCTCGCTGAAAGAATCGCGGCAGATCATTAAACACAACATCAAGCAAATGCGCTATTACGAGGCGCAAAAGCGGCGCAAGCTCACGCAAGAGGAATATACGAGCGTGATGCGCGACGAAAACAATATCGTGGAAATCGACGGCTTGAAAACCTGCTTCTTCACCGATACGGGTACGGTCATGTCCGTCAACGGCGTTTCCTTCGATATTCCCAAGAATAAAATCGTGGGCGTCGTCGGCGAGTCGGGTTGCGGCAAGAGCGTTACCTCGCTCTCCATTATGCAGCTCGTGCAGGCTCCGCAGGGACAGACCGTTGCGGGGGAAATCCGTTTCAATTCCGACGATTTGGGCACCAACGAAGAGGGCAAAAAACTTTGCTACGACATCGTAAAAATGCCCACGCGCGAAATGTACAAAATTCGCGGGAAAGACATCACGATGATTTTCCAAGAGCCGATGACGAGCCTCAACCCCGTGTTTACCATCGGGTATCAGCTCGACGAAGTTTCCTTCGTCCACACCCCCGATATGACCAAAGAGGCGGCGAAGGCGTACAGCATCGAGCTGTTGAAGAAAGTAGGCATTTCCATGCCCGAGCACGTGTATAAGAGTTACCCGCACGAGCTGTCGGGCGGTATGCGTCAGCGCGTTATGATCGCTATGGCGATCGCGGGCAAACCCAAGCTCATCATTGCAGACGAGCCGACGACCGCGCTCGACGTTACCATTCAGGCGCAGATTTTGGAGCTTTTGCGCGATTTGCAAAAGCAGGAAGGCTGTTCGGTCATGCTCATCACGCACGACTTGGGCGTGATTGCGGAAATGGCGGACGAAGTCGTCGTCATGTACGCGGGGCGCGTTATCGAACGGGGCACGGTTGAGGATATTTTCTTGAATCCGTTACACCCTTATACAGTAGGATTGCAAAAGAGCAAACCGCTCATCGATTCCGACGCGAACGAGCCTCTATATTCCATTCCCGGGCAGGTACCCAATCCTATCAACTTGCCCAACGCCTGTTATTTCAAGAACCGTTGTAACCGTTGCACGAAGGCGTGCAGCGGGGAGTATCCCCAAACGATACAGGTCAGCCCCACGCATTCGGTGGCGTGCTACCTGTACGCAAAAGAGTGAGCCGACTTATGGAAGAAATGCAAATACAAGAAGAGACGAACGACGTTTCCCCCGCAGAGGAGGACGTGCTTTTAAGAGTGGAGGGCTTGAAAAAGTACTTCCCCATCTCTAAAAAGCTTCATATCGCGGCGCCCACGAAGGCGATTTTGGAGCGGGTTGCGCACGTGTTCAACAAGGCGAAGCCCGTGGAAACCGAGCACATTCAGTTCAGCACGACGACCTACCTCAAAGCGGTGGACGACGTCACTTTTTCCGTGAAAAAGGGAACGACGATCGGCGTCGTCGGCGAATCGGGCTGCGGCAAAACCACCTTGGGACGCACCGTTCTTCGGCTTCACGAGTCGGACGGCGGGAAAATCGTGTTCATGGGCAACGACATCACGCATCTGAAAAAGAAAGAGATGATGAAGTACCGCACGGACATTCAGCTGATTTTCCAAGATCCGTATTCCAGCCTTCCGCCGAGAATGACGGTAGGGAGCATTATTGCGGAGCCCGTGCGCGTACACAAAATCGTGCCCAAGGACGAAGTTTATAATTACGTCATCGACATTATGAAGCAATGCGGTTTGCAACCGCAGTATTACGACCGCTATCCCCACGAGTTCTCGGGCGGACAGCGTCAGCGTATCTGCATTGCGCGCGCACTTGCCGTAAAGCCCAAGCTTGTCATCTGCGACGAGCCCGTGAGCGCACTCGACGTATCCATTCAGGCGCAAATCATCAACCTGTTAAAGGAGTTGCAACGGAGCATCGGACTTACTTACGTGTTCATTTCGCACGATTTGTCCGTCGTCAAATACATTACCGACCAAATCTTGGTTATGTATCTCGGCAATGCAATGGAGCAAAGCGAAACGGAGGAGCTGTTCAAAAATCCTCTGCACCCTTACACCAAGGCGCTTTTCTCCGCCGTGCCCGTTCCCAACCCTACGGTAAAGATGAACCGTATTATATTGGAAGGAGATATTCCGTCTCCCGCCAACCCGCCCGCGGGGTGCAAGTTCCACACCCGTTGCTCGCACTGTATGAAAGTCTGCAAGTTCAAGCAGCCCGAATACATCGAAGCGAGCGAAGGACATTTTGTCGCTTGCCATTTGTACGACAAAGAGGTTATGGCCAATCTCGACAAGTACGACGAGGAATACGACAGAATGGAAGAGGAAAAACGCGTAGCCGCGGAGTTGGAGGCGCTTTACAAAAAGAATGGAAAACGAAGAAAAGTTAGAAAACAATCCGACGGAGCAGGCTCAACCGAAAACGGAACCGAACAAAACGGAACCCAAAGCGGCGAAGCCGAAACGAAAGAAAAAAAGGATTAAGTATATAGACGACGGTCACACGGTTTACAGTATGGAAAACGTGGGAGGCAGACCGCCCAAAGGTGAAAAGGTGGGGTTGACGCGCAAAGAACGGCGCGCGGTAATCAAA
This sequence comes from uncultured Clostridia bacterium, assembly GCA_947177495.1. Lineage (GTDB taxonomy): Bacteria > Bacillota > Clostridia > Christensenellales > Borkfalkiaceae > Gallimonas. The sequence continues at coordinate 12,952 of CAMWUS010000005.1, read as the reverse complement.
GCGGCGTTCGCCGCTTATGCGCCCATCTTCATCGGGGTATTGCTCTGTTTCACCGTCGCGGCGTTACTGATATTTTTGTGGTTGCATTAATATAAGGTAACGGCAGTTTTGAGTTTAAGAAAGAAAGGAGTTATCATGCGAAAGACAGTTATTTCCGTATGTATGGCGTTTGCGATGGCGGCAACCTGCGTAGCTTGCGCGGTTGCGCCCGAGGACGAAACGCTGAAAAACGACGGGGGCGTAGAGTCCCAAAAAATCGAGCTTGTAAAGAGCGACGTAAAATTTACGCAGGAGCAAGCGCTCTCGCGCATTAAGGCGGAGTATCTCAAAGAGAACGGCGGCTATAAGGACAGCGACGCGGTCGTGGCGATCGTGACGCTGAAAGAGAACGCCGTAATCGACGATTATCTTGCGAAAGAGGACGTAAAGGTTACGCTTCGCGATTATGCGGTGGGCGAAGGTTCGGCGCAGGCAAAGCGGCAGGAAATGTTGCAAAACGCGCTCATTTCCGAGCTTACCAAAAGCAAGCTCATCACGGGCGTGGAAAACCGCTATACCACCGTTTTAAACGGTATCGCAGTCAATACGGAATACGGCAAGCTTGCGGAAATCAAAAAGATCGCGGGCGTAGACGGCGTTATTTTGTCGGACACCTATAACCGCGTGCAAGTAGCAAAGGATGCGGGCGCTTCCGGTATCGTCAATAACGTAGACGTGTACGAGACGGGTATTTTCAATTCCGCGAGTGTTGACTTCACGGGGAAGAGAACGGCGGTTGCCGTGCTCGACTCCGGCTTCGACTGCTCGCACTCCGTGTTTGCCCGTCAGCCCGAAGGGGAATTGCTCGTCACGCAACAGACCGTTTCCGAAACGCTTCCCCGCATGAACGCTTCTACCACGACGCGCGGGTTGGAAATGACGGACGTTTGGTACAGCAGAAAAATTCCTTACGCATACGACTATGCGGATAAGGACAACGACGTATTCCCTTACGAGTCCGAACACGGCACGCACGTGGCGGGCATTATCGGCGGAAAGGACGACGTCATTACGGGCGTTGCGGTAGATACGCAGCTTGTGCTCATGAAAGTGTTCCCCGACCTCGACGACGGCGCGAAGACGGACGACATTTTGGCGGGACTCGAAGATTCCGTCATGCTCGGCGTAGACGCAATCAACATGTCGCTCGGTTCCTCCTGCGGCTTCTCCCGCGAAGAGGACGGCAACAAAATCAACGACGTTTACGATAAAATCAACGACAGCGGCGTGAGCCTTATCACGGCGGCAAGCAACAGCTACAGCTCCGCATTCGGCGGTGAGCAGGGCAATACCAACAAAGTTACCAACCCCGATTCGGGTACGGTCGGTTCTCCCTCCACCTATGCGGCGGCGCTCTCCGTTGCTTCCATCAGCGGCGTTAAGAGCAGTTACCTGATTGCCAACGGCAAGGACGTTATCTTCTTCACGGAGTCCAACTCCATTACGGGCAAGCCGAACGATTTCGTCGCCGAGCTCGACAAGGCGGGTGCGCTCGACAACGGAAGCAAGGAATTCGAGTACGTTACCGTGCCCGGCTACGGCAAACAAATCAACTATTCGGGCGTAGACGTGAAAGGCAAAATCGCACTCATCAGGCGCGGCGACAACACCTTCGAAGACAAGGCGTTGCAAGCGAAGCTCAACGGCGCGATTGCCTGCATTATCTATAACAACGTGGAAGGCGACATCAACATGTCGATGGGTAAAACCGACCACATTCCCACCGTTTCCATCACCAAGGAAAAGGGCACCATGCTCGCCGCGCACGACACGGGCACCATTAAGGTGGATTTAACGAGCAAGGCGGGACCTTTCATGTCCGACTTCTCCAGCTGGGGACCTTCTCCCAACTTGGAGCTCAAACCGGAAATTACGGCGCACGGCGGCACGATCAAATCTTCCGTCCCCGGCGGCGATTACGACGAACTGAGCGGCACCTCTATGGCTTCCCCCAACCTCTGCGGGATCGTGGTGCTTATCCGTCAGTTCTTAAAAGAAAAATATCCCGATTACAGCTATAAGCAAATCGTAACCCTGTGCAACCAAATGCTGATGTCCACGGCTACGATCGTGCTTAACGAAGAGGGCAATCCCTATTCGCCCCGTAAACAGGGCGCGGGGCTTGCAAGCCTTTACAACGTTGTAAACACCAAAGCGTATCTTTCCATTGACGGCAAAGACCGCTCCAAGCTCGAGCTTGGCGACGACGCGGAGCGCAAGGGCGTTTACGAAATGGAATTCAACGTGGTAAACGTTTCGGCGAGCGCGCAGAGCTACAAGCTCTCCCTTGTCGGCATGACGGAAACCGTTTCCACTTCCGATAAGGATTACGTTGCGGAAAAAGGTCAGCTTCTCAAAGGCGGCATCGAGGCAACTGTTACGGAGGGCGGAACGCTTTCGGGCGACACGGTTACCGTAAACGCAAACGGCACTGCGAAAGTGAAGGTGACCTACACCTTGACGGACGCAGACAAGAAGCTGATCGATTCGTTGTTCCCTTACGGTATGTACGTGGAAGGGTTCGTGAAACTGCAAGCGACCGGTGAAAACGGCATCGATTTGAATATCCCGTTCCTTGCTTTCTACGGCGATTGGACGCAGGCGCCCATGTTCGACAAGACCTATTACGAGGTAGAGTCGGAAGCGCACGACGGTTCCATCGACGAGGAAGATAAGCTGAAAGCGGACTACTTTGCGTCGACGCCTTACGGCACTTATTTCTCCAACTATATCATTCCGCTCGGGTGCTATCTCTACGATATGGACTATGGCTACGATGCCATTCCCGCAACGGAAGAGCACGCCGCTATCTCCGACCAATACGCGACGATCGACGGATTCTCGGCGATCTACGGCGGACTTTTGAGAGGCGCGAAAACCATGACCTACACCATCACCGACAAGGTGACGGGCGAGGTGGTAAAAGAGTTTATCGACTACAACGGAAACAAGGCGTATTCGTTGGGTGGTACTCCCATTCCTTATTATGAATATCTCAATTGGCGTACGAAAGACTTTGATTTCGTGAACAACCGTTCCTACGAATTCAAGCTTTCCGCGTTGCTCGATTACGGCGAAGACGGCGGCAAGTACACCAACGTGAGAAACACGTTTGAGTTCGATTTCGTTTTCGACAACGAAGCTCCCGTTATCAAAGAGGCGACCTACGAAAAGGTTTACGACCGTACCTTGAAAAAGGATCGGTACTATATCTACCTTACGGTATACGACAACCATTACGTACAGGCAATCACGCCCATCATCTTCAATTCGTCGAACGAGTATACGACTTTGACCAATCATCCCATTCCCGTGTACAGCGACAAGGGCAAGGATAACAGAGTCCGCATCGAAATTACCGACTTCTTGAACGATTTGCATAGCGATGCGCTTATCACGAGCTCGCTTGCGTTCATGATTGAAGATTACGCGCTTAACTCCAACTTGTATCTTTGCCAGCTTCCCGGTACGCGCGGCGAATTTAAGTTCACCCGCAACGGCGAACCCGACGGAAGCGCGCTCACCATTCTCACCATTTACGAGGACGAGTTGGTGGATTTGACGCATTATCTCTCCACGCAGGATAAGACGGTAGACACAAACAAGGATTATCTCAAACACCTCATTTGGCAGTCTTCCAACGAGAAAGTTGCGGTGGTAGAACAGGGACAGGTGCGCGGCGTGGCGGCAGGTCGTTCCACGATCAGCGTCACCGAGCAAATGAACCTGTATAAAGCGTCTTTGCTCATCAACGTTATCAAGCGCGATCCCGCCGACACGCAACAGGCAAGTACGGGACGCACGGCAGTTACGCTTTCCGAAAACCATCAGGACAACGTATCGGACGCAAAACTCGAATCGTTGCGGTTCGACTATTTCGTAACGCAGTTCGCTTATTCGCGCTCCGCTCAAACGAGCCAAATCGGGCAAACGGGTTCGAGAATTTTCCTCTCCGCGCTCGGTTCGCGTGTGAGTATGTACCCTGGCGAGAGCATTAAGCTCCATTACGATTTACAGCCTTGGTACGCGGAAGGCAATTACGCGGGCAAGTTGCATTTTGCAAGCTCCGACGAAAGCGTTGCAATCGTAAGCGACGAGGGCGTCGTATTTGCAAAGAAGAAGGGCGCGGCGACCATTACGCTCCGTGTAGACGGCTCCAACATTATGGCGCGTCTCACCCTGACCGTAAACAGCGAATTTATCATCGAAAACCGTGCGCTCATCGCCTATAAGGGCTTGGGCGGCGTGGTGGAAATTCCCGACGACGAGGGTATTCTGTACGTGGATTCCTTTGCGTTCTGTCTTTACGAGACCGACCGTACCATCGAAGTTTCCGAAGAAGACTACGATGCGAACAAGATTCCCAGCACAAATACCACCATTACAAAAGTAATTATTCCCGAGGGCGTAGAAGAAGTGCGCAAGTACGCGTTCTACAACTGCTCGGGCTTACAGGAAGTCGTTCTTCCTTCGTCCATTAAGTTCGTTAAGGAATTCGCGTTCTATAACGACGCAAAGCTTACCAAAATCAATCTCGAAATGGTGCAGGCAATCGGCAGATATGCGTTCCACGGGTGCGAATTGCTCGACAATATCGACCTTACCAAAGCGTACTCCATTGCGAACAACGCGTTCCAAGGCTGCACCTCGCTCACGAGCGTAGACCTTACCGCATTGCGCAACACGGGTGTTTCGGCTTTCGCGGGCTGCACCTCGCTTGTAAGAGCGAAATTCAACGAGCACACCAAGCTTTCGCGCGGAATGTTTGCAAATTCGGGGCTTAAAACCGTCGACTTGTACGAGAGAATCGAAATTCCCCGTTTCTGCTTCGCGCAGTGCGTGGATTTGAAGCAAGTGACTTTGCATAACGACCTTGTAACCATCGGCTACGGTGCGTTCTGCGAAAACGAGAACCTCACCGAAGTTTCCATGAAGGGCGTTGTCAATCTCGGCGAACAGGCGTTTTACGCTTGTACCGCGCTCGAAGAAATTACGCTTCCCGACAGCGCGGTGAATATCGGCAACTACGCATTTATGGATTGCAACAAGCTTGCAACCGTCAAGCTCGGCGCACACACCGTTTTAAACGACGTTTCGGGTTCGGTGTTCCGCGGCACGGCGCTTTCTGCCTTCGACGCGGCGGGGTCCGCTACCTACACGACGAGCGCAGACAAGAAATATCTTCTTAACGCGAGCGGCGATACCATCGTACTTGCGGCAATCAACGGGTTGCCCAACGACCTTGTGATCGGCGCGGAGTACAAGAGCATCGGTGCGAGTGCGTTCAGCGGTGCAAGTATCACTTCGCTTACCATTGAGAATGCCGATACTCAAATCGGCGACTACGCGTTTGCAAACTGCGAAGAGCTTACTACGATCACTTTCCCCGAAAACGGTGTGAAGTCGATCGGCAAACACGCTTTCAACAATACAGGCAAGTTGGAAACCGTAGACCTTACGAAAGTTAAGACGGTAGGGGATTACGCGTTCGCAAACAGCGGACTTAAAGATGTTGTTTTGGGCGACAATGCCGAATACGGCGAGGGCGCGTTCTTCCAATCGAAGTTGGAAACGGTCACCGTCGGTGCGAACAGCAAATTCGCTTTGGGCGTGTTCCAAAACTGCAAATCGCTCACTACTGTAAATATGCCTAGCGCGGGCGGCGTACATTTCGGCGTAGCTTGCTTCTCGGGCGACAGCTTGCTTGCCACGCTCGACTTTACCAAGGTAAGCGGCGTTATCGAGCAAGAGGCGTTCTACGGCTGTACCTCGTTGAAAGGCTACGACGGAAAAATCAACTTGGCGGAAGTTACGGAGGTCGGCGATTACGCGTTTGCGGATTGCGGCTCTATCGAAGCCGTGCTTCTCCCTAAGGTCGTTAAATTAGGAAAGGGCGCGTTTGCACGCTATCAGCAAACGGGCAGCTCGGCTCCCGCAATCCAAACGATTGCCTTGCCCAATACGCTCAAAGAAATGGGCGAAGGCGTGTTCATGGGCTGCGAGCAGTTGACTTCCGTCACGCTTCCTTCGTCTTTGGAAACGGTTGGCGATTATCTCTTCGCTTTCTGCGTGAATTTGCAGACGGTGGGCTTGCCCGACAATCTCACCAAAGTGGGCGGGTATTGGTTCTACGGCTGTGAATCGCTTTCGACAATCAACCTCGGCAACGTGGAAGAAATCGGCGACTATGCCTTCACCTCCGCGGCGGAATTGCAAAACGTAGATTTGTCCGCCGTAAAGGAAGTGGGCTTCGGCGCGTTTGCAAGCTCCTCGGTCACGGGGAACATTACGGCAAACAACCTCGTAAAAGTCGGGGATTACGCATTCCAAGGCGCGAACATTTTGAGCTTCCAAGCAAACGCCTTGAAAGAAATCGGAACGGCAGCGTTCCAAAACAACCGAAACTTAAGCGAATTCGTCTTTGCGGATAGCTTGCAGTCGATCGGTGTTATCGCCTTTAACGGGTGCAATAAGCTGACCTCTTTCTATACGATGAAAGACGGTGCGAAGACGGCGGACGGCGCAATCAACAGCTATGCGCGTTTGGAAGGCGGCGTGCTCTACACCGTGCTTCCCAACGGCAAATGGGAGCTTAGTTCCGTTCCCGGCGGCATGAATAAACAGACGCTCGAAGTCGCGGAAGGTACCGTTACCATTGCGTTCTACGCAGGTAACGCAAACGAAAACGTAACGGCAATCGTGTTGCCCGATTCGTTAAAGGTCATCGGCGGCTATGCGTTCTACGGATACAAGAACCTTAAATCCGTTCAGTTCAATTCGTTCACCGCCCCCGCGATGGAAACCAACCCGCAGGACGGCGTGGAAATTTTGCCTACCGATCCCGGTTACGAGCTTTTGCACAACCAATTCGGGTTGTTCGGTTGGGAGCTGTATTACTTCAACTTTATCGATATGCTCGGCAAGAAGAATCCCATTGCAATGATTCTTCCCGCAAACGCCGATATCGTCGGGTACGACTCCATCGTATATCAGGGCTATTTCGGAAAGGTGGAGAACGCGACGCGTAGCGACTACGAGGCAAAGGACGCAAATCTTTCCAACTTCCTCGACTATGCAAAAGAAATCGCAAAAATCGAGAAAGTAACTTTTGCGGACGAAAGACTGATCAATAACGCGGTCGTTGCGCTCAACGCAATCAAGCAAGACGCAACGAAGTACGGCTATACACAAGAAGAGTGGAACGCAATGGTGGAAAAGGTCACCGCGGCGAAGAAGACGCTCGACGAAATGAAGGGCGAGGTCAGCGTAGAGCCCCCCCAACACGAGCACACTTTCTCGACCGAGTGGACGATTACGGAAACCGAACACTACCACGCGTCGACCTGCGAGCATTCCGACGAAAAGAAGGATTGGGGGCTGCACGACACGAATGGCGAAGATGGCTCCTGCTCGGTATGCGGCTACAAGAAGCCAACGCCGCCCGAGAACCCAGATAAGCGCGGTTGCAAGAGTGCAATCAGTGTTGCGGGCACGGTGAGTATCGCAATCGTATGTGCGGCCGTTTGCACCGCGAGCGTGGCTATCGCTCTTCGTAAACGCAAAGGAGATCGGTAATGAAGAAAAAACGTCTTTTGAGCATTGCTCTTGCTTGCGGAATGATGTTCACTCTTGCAGCTTGTAACGAAGAGGGGAACACTCCCGTGACTCCCGACAATCCGTCTACAATCACGGGAACGCTTACCGCTCCCGCAAACTTAAATATTACCGAAGTGGGGAGTACGGCTGTCGTCAGTTGGGACGCGGTTGCAAATGCGACGGAATACGTCGTTACCGTAAACGGCGAACAGCAGACCACGCGCAACACCTATATTTATTTGGATTCGCTTTTGGTGGACTATCAAATCTCCGTCGTGGCGCGCGCGGAAAACTATTTGGATTCCGCATCCTCCGAAACGGTTACGTTCAACAAACACATTGTAACCGTGGGTATCGAAGGCGGTTCGGACGTTCGCAGCGGAAAGACGCTTCAGCTTTCGGCAAAGGTGACGGGCACGGACGAAAAGAAAGTTACTTGGGCAATCACCAAGGGCGGCGAATTCGCTACCGTGAACGAAAACGGACTTGTAACGGCGGACGAGGTAACGGGCGATAAAATTATCACCGTTACCGCGACGAGCGTTGCCGACAAAACGGTATCCGTTTCCAAACAGCTTACTATCACCGCAAAGCCCAAGCTCACGCAGGATATGCTCGATAAGCTTCAATCGGACAAAATTTCCTTTGAGGGCTATCTTACCATCAACCTGTATAACTTCGGTATCAACAACGATTTTTACCGCAGCTACAGCTCCGACGTTTTAACGGCGATGGACGGTACCAATTGGTACACGGCGTATCAGGACGCGACGACGGGCATCACTTCGGGGCTTTACTACAAGAACCACAACGGCGTTGCAAGCCGCGTGAGCGTAAGCTTCATGAACGACGAAGAATACACGCCCATGCTCGACGATAACGGCAACGAAATAACTTGGATGAATTCGGGGCTCTACAACAACTTTAAGGGGTTGAAAGTTTCCGACTTCCCGTTCAACGAAAATACGTGGCGTTACGAGTACAAGGGGAATGACCCCATGCTTGTTCAGCGCATGATCGCTTCCGCCAACCCTTACGACTTTGTTCCCAAGAATTTGGCGCTCATCGTAGAGGATAACGAAATCGCGGGCATCTACTCGCAGGCGGAAGACGATTACACCGTTGTACAGCAATACGTTGCGCGGCAGGAGCTTACGGTAGTCGTCAACGCGGGCGACGAAGTAGAAGTTCCCACCATTTCCAAATATCAGCACGACGCGAAGCACGACAAGCTTACCGAAGCGATCGACAATATGCACGCGCTCGACAGCTACACGTTGGATTTCTTGAATATGGCGGGAAGTTCAATGACTTCGGGCTATACGCTTTCGGGCTTCGAGGAAACGGTTACCGAGGACGTCTGCCACTTCCGCCCGTATAGCGGCGCCGATACGGCAGGGCAGCACAACTTCACGGGCTTGGATTACGGCTACGTGAAACTCGGCGAGAATTTGTACAATTCCTACGATGCTTCCGAACCTGCTTATGCCGCAAGCCGTGCGTTTAAAGATGATTTCAAAACGGCGAAACCCAGCTTTGCGTTCGCGGCGGAAATCTTCAACAGGATTTACGAAAATCCCGACGACGGCACGACGACCTACTACGCCGACACGCCCATGATGGCGGTTGCTTCCACCTTCTATTTCGGGTTGGGCAACGACATTGCGCTTTACGGGCTGTTCGCCGCGGAAGCGCAAACCGCGGAACTTAGCTCCTTCACGCCTTACGTTACGGTAAAGGACGGCTATATCGTCGAATCGGGCTTCTACTACTACCTCGGCTATCTGTACGGCGTGGTTGAAATTTCCTATAAAGACTTCAACCAAACGCAAACGCCCGCAGCGACGAAAACGGCGCTTGGCGTTATGCCCGCCCGCGAGGTTCCCGCAAGCTGGACGGACGTAACCATTCAGTCTACGACTTCTTCCGATACGGAGGTAGAGGTAAACGCTCTCGAATTCCTGCAGGGATTCTTCGGCGACAAGGCGATTGCCGAAAAGCTTCCTTTCTTCGGAGAGGCGCTCGGCGACACGTACGGCTTCGGTTTGGAAACCTACCGCATTTCGAACGGCGTAAACCGTCACACCATTGTGTTCTATTTCGACGTTCCGCTTGACGTGGATTACACCATCGAGTCGTCCATGAAAAAGCTCGAAGAGCTCCTCATTGCGGAAGGCTATCAAAAGGACAAAAACGGCGTATTCACCAAGGGCACGATTGCAATCGAAATCGTCGACGCCGATTTGGATTACACCGTTTACGTTTGGAAGATATAAACCGAACAATTAAAAATTTCAAGGGGCGCGCCCCTTGCCTGTGGTACCGGTACCACAGGCAAACAATCTAATCGAAATCAATTTTATAGAGGTACATAAAAAATGAGAAAAATCAAGCAGTTTTTCAAAGGCGGCGCAATCATCGCTTTGGCGAGCGCTATGTTGCTCGGCGCGGCAGGTTGCGACGGGAAAGAGAAACCTCCGGTAGACGATCCCGACAACCCTTCGCAGATCACCCCCGTTCCCAAAGTGCAGGTAAGCATTACGGCGACTGCGGACGAAATTTCGGGAAGCGAGAGCGTAACGTACACCGCTACCGTCGAGAATTCCGACAAGGGCGTTACTTGGTCGGTTTCCGATCCCGCGATGGTGCGCATTACCGACGGCGGCGTTGTTACCATTCTCAAAGCGCCCGAGCTTGTCGATAAGAACGTCACCGTTACGGCGACTTCCGTAGAAGATCCCAACGTGACCGCGTCGAAAGCTTTGCGCGTAAAGGCGCCCAAGCAGGAGGGCTCCAACGGCAATTTGACTGCGGAGATGCTCGAAAAAATCGGCAACGCAAGCATTACGGCTACGGGTACCGTTACCGACTACTATGTTGATACCAAGCAGTCGTACAACAACTCCACCAACTATTACGATTCCGTGGTTACTATGGAAGACGGCAAGTGGAGCGGTTCTTGGGGATATAAGCCCGATATGTACACGCCCGCTACCGAGCTCATGACCGACGTTTACGTGCGCGGCGAATCGGGCGACGTAAAGGACGCAGCCGGCAGAGTCGGTCACGCTATGGAGCGCCTCTATATCAACAAGGATAACGAGGTTGCAAGAGCGACGGAGAAAAACTACGTAAGCATTCCCGTACTTTGGGAGGAGAACCACCTTTATAACCACCTCGCAAATCTTCCGCTTGCGGCGTTTACCTACAACCCCGATGACCTTACCAAGTATACATACGAGGTAGACGAGAACAGCGAAGATTCGCTCTATCTCATGACCTATCTTGCATTCTCCCTTACCCCCATGTTGGAAGAAACGATTAAAACGGTCGTTCTTACCGTAGAGGACGGAGAAATTACGAACATCGCTATGCAGACGAGCGCTTCCTATTCGGGCGCGACGACCGATCAGCAGGGCAACGTTGTTTCCTACGACTCCATGAGCTATACCACGGTTTCGCTCACGTTTTCGGAGATCGGCACTGCAAAAGTGCAGGAGCCTACGCCTTACGAGGCGCCCGAGAATGCGGATAAGCTCACTGCGGCGCTTAACAACATGAAGGCGGCAAAGAGCTATACCTATCAGCTCGAAGACGTAACGACGTTTGCGCCCAGCGGCGATGACGACGATTATACCTATATGTCGGTAAACGGCGCGGCGGCAAGCCTTGCGGCAAGAGTTGCTACTCCGCTTGCAAGTAAAGCACCCGACACCGTTTCCAACAACAATTCGGCAAGCGGTACGGTCGGCACGCGCGGTTGGGTGACGGAAGACGCCATTCTTATCGGCAGAACGACCAAGTACAGCTATTCGATGGACGACAGAGTGTACCGTACCGAATATTCGGGTTACCGTCAGTTCGACGGCTACTACGAAGCGTTCGAGTGGAATAAAGACGTGAAAGACAGTTCCGGTAACGCAGTGGGCGGCATGAAGGGCGTAAAGCGCGTGGAAGGCAACATGATGGACGCTATGCCCAAATTCGACTTCTCCGCGAACGTGTTCGAGTACGTCGGTATGAGAGCGGTACAGGGCAAACCCCGCTATACCTTCCGCCTCAGAGAAACGGCAATCACGAGAGACATCGCAATGCAAGTTTCCGCCTATTCGTATGCGGATTCGGCAAAAGCGAATTCTTCCGCATCCCTTGAAATCGTGGTAGACGGCGACGGACACCTTATTTCCACCAAGTACCCGTATTCCATCACGATGGGCACGTATCTCGGCTATTGCACGACCAACTACATGGATATCAACGATACCACCATCAACATGGAGACGATGTTCGCCAATTACGAAGAGCGCGGCGCGATGGCAACGTGGAACCTTTACACCATGAAGTATTTCCGTAATTCTGCCACCGAAATCTCCAAGGATGAGAACGCGCAGGTTGCAATCAATTCCATCTTCGGAAGCGTTGCAGACAGCGTTCCCGCACCTACCACATTTATGAAGATTTTCGGCGACAACATGAGCGGACCTTTCTGCGACGACGATACGAGAAAGAACGCGAACGGCGACGACGTGTTCTACCGTTGGATGAGCCTTACGGCAAGATCGACGGAGTTCGACGAAAACAGTCAAGTCACCAACTTCGACGATATCATGGCGAAGGCGGACGCGGCGTTTACGGAAGCGGGACTGCAAAAGAACTATGCAAAGACGGACGTCAGCGGTGGTCCTACCGGACGTTACAACCGTTATTTGGTGTACAACAACGCGCAAATCACCGTCGTTATCGAGAATAACTTCACCAAGAATTTCTGGATCTATATTTACAAGACCAGCGATTACAACGCGTTGAAGGCGTAAGCCGTGCGACGCGCCGCTTAGAACGCAGGCGGCGCGCGACAGGAGACATCATTCATGAAAATTCAATATAAGGCGCTTGCGGCTCTGTGCGTTCTCGGCTCGATTGTTTTGGCAGGCTGTAAGGGAGGGGAGACTACCCAACCGCCCGCAGACAACAATCCCTCAACGTCCGATTCGGTCGTTGTCGTAACTGCGGTCACGGACGGCGTCACGTTGAAGGACTTCGAGGTGAGCTCTTACGACTTCGCCTCCCTCTTCACCGTAACCAAGGACGGCGTTTCCGTGCCCGTTTTGAGCGAGTACGTAAACAGCACCCTTGTTTCCGAGGCGGCGGGCTCATACCCCGTCACCTGCACCTACGAGGGCAAGCAGAGCAGCGTTACGGTAACCGTTACCGCTACGGTTTACACCGTGGAATCGGATACCGAAACCGTAACCCTGCGCGTGTCGCAGGTAGCGGATTACAATTTCAAACAACACTTTACAGCCAAGACGGACGGTGA
>CAMWUS010000004.1 GCA_947177495.1 uncultured Clostridia bacterium | reverse complement strand
GCGTAACCGTTGGCGACGACATAGCAAGTATCGGCAATTATGCGTTCGAGGGTTGCAGCTCGCTTGAGAGCATAACCCTGGGCAGCAGTGTAACGGAAATCGGCAATCATGCGTTCGAGGGGTGCACTTCGCTTACGAGCATCACTTTTACGGGCGATATCGGCGGCTGGTGCGGGATAAGCGGACTAGGCGGGCTTATGCGTTACGGAGCAAGCAATAAAACGCTTACCATAGGTGAGAACGAAATTACCGACACGCTTATTATTCCCGACAACCTGAATAGTATCAGTTCGTATGCGTTCTATCATTGTAGTTTACTGACAACTATTACAATTCCCGCAAGTGTAATCAGTATCGGCAATTATGCGTTCGAGGGTTGTTCTATCGAAAACGCAACGGTATCCACATGGGTGATAGATTATATAAAGAGCTCTGCCTTAAAGACGGTTACTATTACGGGCGGCTCGAATATCGGCTATAAGGCATTCGAGGGTTGCACCTCGCTTACGAGCGTAACCATAAGCAGTAGTTCGACGACGGTTGACGCTACCGCATTCGTGGATTGCCCTATCGAAAATGCAACCATACCTGCAACGGCGATAAGTTATATCAAAAATCCCGCTTTAAAAACAGTTACTGTTACGAGCGGATCAAGTATCGATGCGAACGCATTTGAGAGCTGCGAGTTGCTTACGAGCGTAACGCTTCCCTACGGGTTGAGACGCATCGGCAATGGCGCGTTTTATCTTTGCGGTTCGCTTGAAACAATATCAATCCCCGACAGCGTGACGAGCATAGACAGTAATGCGTTCACTGCTTGCCGTTCACTGAAAAACATCACAATTCCCGACAGTGTAACGAGTATCGGAACGAATGTGTTCAGGGGCTGCAGTTCACTTACGAGCGTATCGCTTCCGGACGGCATAAAGAGTATTAGCAGCGACATGTTTGCTTTCTGCACCTCGCTTACGAGTATCACAATTCCCGATCATGTTACAAGCATCGGCGACTATGCGTTTGAGAACTGCGAGTTGCTTACGAGCATAACGCTTCCTGCTGGCGTTACAAGCATCGGCTCCGCTGCATTCGTACGTTGTAGCTCGCTTACGAGTATCGTTATTCCCGACGGTGTGACAACCGTCAAGGCGAATGCATTCGCCGGATGCAGCGCACTTACAAGCATTACGCTTCCCGCCGGCGTTACGAGTATCGGCGAGTCTGCGTTCTACGGTTGCAGTTCGCTCACGAGCATCATCTTTAAGGGAACGGAGGCGCAATGGGAGGCGATCCAAAAAAGTAAAGATTGGAATACCAATACGGGCAATTACACCGTTGATTGCACGGGTGAAGATACGGCAACCGAAAATTAAACAAAACACATATAAAAAGCGTCCGCGCAAAATCGCGTGAACGCTTTTTTTGTTTTGCGAAAAAACCGCTAAGAGCACAGTCTGCGCCCTATTTTTTCTTTTCGTCTATTTTGCGGGAAATGGCTTCATGCTGAGCAAGAAACCCGTTTAGCGCGTCGCGGTTTGCGGATTGTTTTTGGGGCGGAGCATAGGAGGGAGGGGTGAATACCGCATCCTCCGCACTCGGCGCGGGTGCGCTCTCGTCTTGCTCTGCAATGGCGGATAGCGTGTCAAGCAAATCGAATATCCCGAACTTTTCCATAAAAATCTCCTCTCCTCAAAAATTTCCCAAAGAAATGTGCAAGTTTCACGGGTTTTTGATTGCAAAAAACCTTGTTTTAGTATATAATTAAAGTTGTATCGATAGAACAAGAAATTTCCGAAAGGGTTAAGATCTTATGAACAAAACGGTCAAAAAAATATGCGGCATCGCAGTAGCGGCAACATTGTGCGCAAGCGCGCTTTCTTTGGCGGCTTGCGGCGGAACGAAATTCGATCCCGTCGCGGCGGATAATTCCGCTGTCGTATCCGACACGCAGGGCGGCTTCCTCGTTGCAACAAACGACTACTACTACTTCATCAACGGCGTAGAAGCGTACACCGCAGACAACACCTACGGCGAAGTCGTAAAGGGCGCGCTCAAACGCGTGAAGAAGGGCGACGCGCTCAACGCGACAAAAGCGCAGGAAGCGGAAACGGTTATCCCGTCGCTCATGGTAGCGGGCAATTACGAGGGAGGCATTTACCTCTACGGCGGCAGAATTTACTACGCCACCCCTACCGACGTTAAGAACCAATCGGGCGAAGTGCAAAACTCCTACCTCGATTTCAAGAGCGCCAAAACGGACGGCTCCGACGTAAAGCATCATTTCCGCGAAGACAACAACTCGGTCAACTACCGCTTCGTCGAAGTGGACGGCGTTGTATACGTGCTCTACGTGAAAGACTCCAACTTGCATTCCTTCAACACGGCGACCGCTACGGACACCGTGCTTGTAGAGGGTGCGAGCAGCTACCTCTTCCACAAGACGGACAAGACCAACGCTTACGTGTACTACACCATGAAGGTGCAGGATAAGAAGGATAGCGACAATCCTCTGCCCGAGAGCGACTACAACCAAATTTACCGCGTTCGTGCCGACGCGACCCAAGACCCCTACAACTACACGTGGGATCAAGATTGGCTCGACGAGCACAACGACGGGAAAATCCCTTACGTCAACTACGGCGAACTCGTGCTCGACGGAAGAGGAAAGATTAACGGCAAGACGAAGTTCAACCACTCCGACGCCGAACCCGCCGAACCCGCGGGCTACACGTACACCGTGCAGACCTACGACAATAACGGCTTGTACTTTACGCGCGAGAACATCTCCAAATCGGGCGATTCTCAGGGCGCGGGCGCTTCCCTCTATTACTTGGCGGAAAGCAAGCTTACGGGGCTTGACAGCGTGAGCGGCAACAAGCTTGCAAGCAGTGCGGGCGGTGCGCTCGAAGTCGTTGCAAGCGCAACCAACGCTTCCAAAGCTTCGAACAGCGCGATCTTCTTCATCGACGACGAAGGACAGCATCACTATATCTACGTAGACGGCGACTATATGCGCCGTGCGGACGTGAAGAACGACGGCAAGGGCACGATGAGCGAAATCCAAATCGCTTACGGCGTGAGCGGCGCAACGCTTTTAAGCCGCGACACAACCACCGACTACGGCTACGTTTACTACACCACTTCGAGCGGAAGCGGACTTGCGGTAAACCGCGCGGTATACAACGGTACCGAAAAGGATTACGCGAACTTGCAGTTCTATCCCGAGGACACGCGCGACTTGTACGCGCCCGTAAGAATTTTGGGCGTACAGCACGCAAGCAGTTGGTATGCCCCCGAGATTTTAGACGGCATTCTGTTCTATGCGAACGCCGAGAGCTTCGGTTCCGTTTCCTACAATTACGTTTATACCGTTAATTTGAAGAACGACTCGAACGCACTCATGACCAACCGCGAACTCAAAGAGTTCAAGGAAGATTACGAAGCGATTACCGATAAATATTTCAGTAAGGTTTCGAGCGACGTAAGCGCGAACGCTTCCACCGCCGCGAAGTACTATTTCTACACGGGCGACGCGGACGGGCTGTTCGCTAAGAACATTCAGGAAGCGGTCGACGCAGGCAAAAAGCAAACCTATCTTTATACGCAGAAAGAACAGGATTTCTTCAAGGCGTTTAAAGAGGGCACCGAAAAGAAAGACAACGAGAACATGCCCGAAGACGGCGTAAGCCGCAGGCTGACCGACTTTACGAACATTCTCGGCACGATGAGCGACGACGATACCGAAGCGCTCCGCGAGCATTGGAAAACAACGCTGCGCTCCTACACGGCGCCCGAGGAAAAGGAAACAGGGCTTCCCGTTTGGGCTTGGGTACTCATCGGCGTCGGGTGCGCACTTGTGGTTGCAGGCGCGGTACTCACAACCGTGTTGGTACTCCGCAAGAAGAAAAAGGCGCAGGGCGAGAACAAGCCCGAGAAGATGCGCGTCGACACCACCGACGACAAGGACGTGGACGTATACGCAACGGCGGAAGAAGAACCCGTTCCCGTCGAGGAACTCACGGGGACAATCGAGGAGTCGACCGAAACGCTCACTCCTGCCGAGGAGCCTGCTCCCGTTGAAGAACCCGCTCCTGCCGAAGAGCCCGCTCCCGTTGAAGAACCTGCTCCCGTTGAAGAACCTGCTCCTGTTGAAGAGCCCGCTCCTGTCGAGGAACCTGCTCCCGCTGAGGAACCTGCTCCTGTCGAAGAGCCTACTCCTGTCGAAGAGCCTACTCCCGCTGAGGAGTCCGCGGACGATAAACCGCAGGAATAATAAAAAGCATTTACCCCCGCTAAGCGGGGGTTTTTGTTTGCCCGCAAGAGGGCGGCAGATTTATAGCGGAACTTTATGCCAAAAAAACAGCTAAAATACAAAAATTTTTACAAAACGCATAAAAAAACAGTTTACAAAAAAAATAAATACTAATATAATTTATTAGCCGAATATCCGTAGCGAAATACGACGGTCGGCAGGCAGGAGAAATTATGGTACGCTATATGAAGTGTCCGCGTTGCGAGCTCAATTATATCGATGCGGAAAAACAGGAATATTGCGACGTGTGCCTGAAAGAAATGAAGGGCATTGCGCTTGATACAGACGAGTTGGAGGAAGCGGAGGTTCCCACCGAGCTTTGCCCCATCTGCGGTGAAAATATGATGCGCCCCGGCGAAAAAATGTGCGACGAGTGCAAACAAAAAGCCGAGTACGAGGAGGAGGAACCCGATCCCGACGAGGACGACGAGTGGCGCGAATACCTCGACGACGAGACGGATACCGAAATCGACGAAGAGCTTGGCGAGGACTTCGCGGGCGAGTTCGACGACGAGGAAGACCTCGAAGAAGAAGAGGAAGAGTACGAATCCGAGGAAGAAGAGGATTTGGAATACGTCACGGGCGACGAGATTTATTCGATTGTCGACGACGATGACGACGACGATGACGATAAAGATTCCGACGAGGATTTCTAAAAAAGAAAGCGGCAAAAAAATGCCGCTTTTTTCGTAAAAACACAAAAGAGGGAACGCATGAATTTTTTGCATAGGTTGCGGGAAAAGGTCAAGAAATACGACGACGGGCACAATTTCACCTGCGATATCTGCGGGCGGGAGGTGTTCGAAAATCAACGCGTTTGCGCGCAGTGTAAAAGGGACCTGCCGTGGAACAACGGCTACGTGTGCCCCATTTGCGGCAGAAAGGTAGGTGAAGAGGGGATTTGCCTCGAATGCAAGC
This sequence comes from uncultured Clostridia bacterium, assembly GCA_947177495.1. Classification (GTDB taxonomy): domain Bacteria; phylum Bacillota; class Clostridia; order Christensenellales; family Borkfalkiaceae; genus Gallimonas. Next base: position 18,883 of record CAMWUS010000004.1, on the reverse strand, counting down.
AAAAGCCCGTAGGGGTGGATATGGCGCGTTCCGTATTCGTTCACGAGGGCGAAGCGGCGCGCCTTGTCGTGCGCTTTAAAAAGGAGAAACGTTATTTATATCGCACGCTTGCGGAGCTCATGCTGCCGCTGTTACAAAAGGAGTTTTTGTCGGTAGACGCGCTTACGTTCGTCCCCATGACGGCGCGTGCGGAGAAAAAGCGCGGGTACAATCAATCTCGCCTATTGGCGGAAGAACTCGCCGCGCGGTGCGGTAAACCCGTTTTGTATTCCGTGGAAAAGCGAAAGGAGAGCAAGCCGCAAAAAACGCTCAGCCGCGCCGAACGCGAAAAGAATTTGGAAGGGTGCTTCGTCGCCGACAGGCAAGCGGTGAAAGGGAAGAGCATTCTCATCATCGACGATACGTTTACGACGGGCTCCACCGTATCCGCATTGTCGGACGTACTCAAACGCGCGGGGGCAACGGGCGTGTACGCGCTTACCGCCACAAGCGTACAGTACAAAGACCCGTTCGGCATTCCGCCTAAGCAGTAATCACCATAACAAAACCCCCTCGGCATGCACCGAGGGGGTTTATCGTTTTTATTTTATTCGGACGGGTTCATCAAATCGCATAGCTTCATGAGTGCGTTGGACACGGGGAACGCCGCGAGGATAATGCACACCATGTACAGCACCTGCGTAAAGGAGAAGCCCACCTTATCCCAGTTGTCGTAAACAAGTCTGCCGAGGACGGGGATAGACAGCACCAGAATGCTCACGCCCACGCTGAACGCATATACAAACGCTCTCAGCAGGTTGAACGGCTGCAAGACGCGGAAGAGCATAACAAGTCCGCCGAACGTGACTGCGAGCATGAGGAGCGGGTTTACGGAAGCAATCGTCACCGCTTCGGTTGTTTCCGTTGCCTCTTGCAACACGAGGTCTACGGTCAGTCCGCCCAGCTCGTTTGGAATAAAGGTGAATCCCAAGTACATGGCAACTACGCATAGGAGCAGCGTAATTGCCCCGGGTATCGATCGCGATAGCACGTATGGGATAAACTTGCCTTTCACGCGTTCGGAGTTGGGTTGCAGGGTAATTACCGCCGAGGGCACCGCCGCTACAAGCATTTCGAACAGCAACATGTTGTTTGTCTTAAACAGGTACTGTTGCCCCAAACTGAAACAGAATATGGCGAGGAACGTCGTGAAGAGCGTCTTCATAATGTAAAGCGAAGCGCTCGACTTAATGTTGTTGATAACGCGCCGTCCCTCGAATACCACGTTGGGGAGACTGAGGAAGTTGTTGTCCATCAGCACGAGGTGCGACACGTTGCGCGCCGCCTCGCTGCCCGATGCAACGGAAATCGCGCAGTCTGCTTCCTTTAAAGCGAGAATGTCGTTTACGCCGTCGCCCGTCATGGCAACGGTGTTGCCCTGCTTCTTAATGGCACGCACCAAAATCGCTTTCTGCTCGGGGGTAACGCGCCCGAACACGGTGTATTGCCCCGCTACGTTTTCCACCTCGATGTCGGTAAGTCCGTCGAGCGAAATGTATTGCCCCGCGTGCTTTACGCCGACGCGGCGGGCAACTTCCGAAACGGTTACGGGGTTATCGCCCGAGATGATTTTAATATCCACGTCGTTGTCGCGGAACCAACGAATGGTTTCGATTGCGTCGCTTCTGATGTTGTCGGCAAGCGTGATGATCGCCGCAGGACGGAAGAGCGACGGCAGCCGTTCCCCCGTAATTTGGTTGGGGGAGTAGGCGAGGATGAGGACGCGCAGTCCCGATTGCGCGTACTGCTTCACGATCTTATCGATTTTGGGCGGCATGGGGCGAAGCACGAATTCGGGCGCGCCCATTGCGTAGGTGCCGAGCTCGCCGAAGGATACGGCGGAGAGCTTGCGCTTGCTCGAAAACGGAATGATTGCCGTGGGGTGCATCGCGCTCGAATGCCCGAAACGGTTATAGAGCGCAATGGACGTTTGGTTGTTGTCGTCGAGTGCGGAAAGCATGCTTCCCATAATCTCGTCAAGCGAATAATCGGAATAGCTGTTTAAAATCATGCAGTCGTTCACGGTCATGCGCCCGTCGGTGATGGTCCCCGTTTTATCGAGGCAGAGCACATTGACGCGGGCGAGCATTTCGAGGGAATACAAGTCCTGTACGAGGGTGCGTTTTTTGGCAAGCCGTCTTACGCCGATCGCCATTGCAAGCGAGGTAAGGAGTAGCAGTCCCGAGGGGATCATACCGATGACCACCGCGCTCGTAAGCTGAATGGATTCGGAAATGTTGCCGTCAAGCGTTGAATAGTTGATCCAGAACATACCCGCCGCAACGAGGGGAATGAGCACCGCAATCACGCGAATGAACAACCGAATGGAGTTCATAATTTCCGAGCGGGGCTTCTTGTACTTTTTCGCTTTGGAAGTAAGGCTGTTGAGGTAGGTCGCCTTACCTACTTTATCCGCGCGCACGCGGCACGCGCCGCTCGCGATGAAGGAGCCCGCGTACAGCGTTTCTCCCTCCTGCTTTTTAATGGGAATGGATTCACCCGTCAAAAGCGATTCGTTCACTTCTACGTTGCCGTCCGCCAAGCGGCAGTCGGCGGGAACTTGCTGACCTGCTTCGAGCAAAATAACGTCGTCTACTACGATTTCCCGTACGGGTATCTCCAATTTCACGCCGCCGCGCATGACCTTTGCCGTTGCGGAGATGAGCACGGACAGTTTATCGATTTGCTTTTTCGCAAGGATTTCCTGCACGATTCCGATAACGAGGTTTGCGCCGAAAATGCCGACGAAGAGGAATTGCGAAACGCTCGCGCCCGCATAAAGGAGTGCGGCAGCGGCGAGCACGCAGAGCAAGTTGAAGAACGTGCAAAGGTTGCCGAGGAAAATGCTCGCGTACGATTTACTGTATTTTTTATTGACGTCGTTAAAGAGGAATTGGTGGAACCGCTCGTCTACCTGTTCGGGTTCGAGCCCCCTGTCGAGGGAAGGCGTAAAGCGTTCCACTTCGCTTTCGGAGGGAATTTTCTTGGCTTTTTTGAATTGCTTCATCAAAGCCTTGCGCTTTTTGTCCTTGTCCTGACTTACGCCGCTTCCTTCGAGCACGCGGGAAGAAAAGGGCTTGCTTGCGTTCTCCTCACCCTCGCCCTCTTCTAAAACGGCTACTTCTTCCAAGTCCGCGGCGGGGGCGGCTTCCTCGATTTCGGGGGAAGGCGTCGGCTCCGCGGCCGTCGGTAATTTTATTTTTTTCGTTCTCATGAATGCAATCACCGCCTCACGATATTATTACACGTTACATTATACAGGAAACCGCGCGAAAAGTCAAAATATAATCCAAGTGTTTGAAAGAAAAATCTTACCAAAATCGCACGGCGCGAAAAAAAACGCAACCCCGTGCCCTTCGCCTTTGCATTTTACTTGCGCGCACCCGAAAAAAGTTGTATAATATTTTCGAACAGATAGGTTTTATACCGTATAAGGAGTGCCGTATGATCGACATTGCATTTTTGAGAAACAACCCCGACGTTGTGCGGGAGAACATCAAGAAAAAATTCCAAGAGAAAAAGCTTCCTCTTGTGGACGAGGCGATTGCTCTCGACGAAAAAAAGCGCGCTTTGCAAACGGAGGGCGATAACCTTCGTGCGGCGCGCAATTCGCTGTCCCGCCAAATCGGGCAGCTCATGAAAGAGAAAAAGCTCGCCGAGGCGGAGAGCGTAAAGGCGCAGGTGAACGCCGACGCGGAGCGGCTTGCGCAAATCGAAAAGGAAACGCAGGAAGTGCAGGACAAGCTGACGAACGTCATGATGCGCATTCCCAACATCATTTCCGCGGACACGCCTATCGGCAAAGACGATTCTCAGAACGTGGAGCGCACCCGCTATTTGGAGCCCCGCGTGCCCGAGTTCGAGGTTCCCTATCATCTCGACATTTTGGAAAAACTCGACGGCATCGATATCGACAGCGCGCGCCGTACGAGCGGGCAGGGCTTCTATTACCTCACGGGGGATATCGCCCGTCTGCATTCCGCGGTCATCTCCTATGCGCGCGATTTCATGATCAACAAGGGCTTTACCTATTGCATTCCTCCGTTCATGATCCGCTCTTCCGTCGTTTCGGGCGTGATGAGCTTCGAGGAAATGGACGGCATGATGTACAAAATCGAGGGCGAGGATTTGTACTTGATTGGCACGAGCGAGCATTCCATGATCGGGCGCTTTATGGGCACGACTTTGGACGAGAGCAAACTCCCGCTCACGCTTACAAGTTATTCCCCCTGCTTCCGCAAGGAGAAGGGCGCGCACGGCATCGAGGAGCGCGGCATTTACCGCATTCACCAATTCGAAAAGCAGGAAATGATCGTCATTTGCAAGCCAGAGGACAGCGAGGCTTGGTACGATAAAATGTGGAATTACACGGTGGAGCTGTTCGTTTCCATGGGTATTCCCGTGCGCACGCTCGAATGCTGTTCGGGCGACCTCGCAGACCTCAAATACCGCAGTGTAGACGTGGAGGCGTGGAGCCCCCGCCAAAAGAAATATTTCGAGGTGGGTTCGTGTTCCAACTTGACCGATGCACAGGCGCGCCGTTTGGGCATTCGCTATAAAACGGAAAAGGGCAGCGCGTTCGCGCACACCCTCAACAACACCGTGGTTGCGCCTCCCCGCATGTTGATTGCCTTTTTGGAAAACCACCTCCGCGCAGACGGCAGCGTGTTTATTCCCGAAGTGCTTCGTCCCTACATGGGCGGCAAGAGTGAAATCAGCGTCAAGAAGGCATGAAGTACGTTTTCTTCGACATAGAATGCGCCTGCGTTTACAAGAGCGTGGCGAAAATTTGCGCGTTTGGTTATGTGGTAACGGACGACCGTTTCAACGTACTTGTGCGCGAGGATATTCTCATGAATCCCAAGGGGAAATTCCACCTCACCGACCGCAAGGGCAAAGAGGGGCTCACCCTTCCCTACGAGTACGAGGATTTTAAAAAGTATCCCCTTTTTCACGCGGAATACGCCAAGATCCGCGCACTGCTCGAAGACAAGAATGCGATCGTACTCGGGCATGCCACGATGAACGACGTAAACTATCTCAACTTGGAAACCAAGCGCTACAAGCTCCCGTCTTTCCGCTTTTGCTTTTACGACACGCAGTTCTTTTACATGAACGTTGTGGGCGAGTTCGGACGGCAGTTCGGTTTGGGTGCGATTGCCGACGAGCTCGGCGTGGAGTTCACTCCGCACCGCGCCGTAGACGACGCGTACGCCACCATGCGGGTGTGCCGCGCGCTCTGCGAGCGGGAGGGCACCGACGTATTGGGATTGAGCGAACGCTATCGCGTGCGCCCGGGGAGAATCGGCGGCTACAAAATCGAAGCGGGCGACTCCAAGGGGCACAAGCAATATTTACGGGAACGCGAGCAGGAAAAACAACGCCGCACGAAAGCGCATATTGAATTTTTCCGCTACGTAAACAAATACATGCACAAGCGCAAAAAGGGCGGCGAGTTGGACGGCAAAACGTTCTGCTTTTCGCGGGACATCGAGGACGACGTTACCGTGTCCGTAAAACTTGTAGCGGCAATTTTCGCCTCGGGCGGGAAATACACTTCCCACCCTGCGGAATGCGACGTTTACATTGCGCGCGAGCGCGGCGGGAGCCGTTACGACAACGCGGTGGAGAAGGGAGCGGATTTTATTCCGCTCGAAAAATTCTCGAGCGCACTCAATGAGTAAAGCGATGATAGAATTACCAATAGAATTTATTCAGCGTATGAAAGAAAGGCTGGGAAGCGATTTCCCCGCCTTTTTCAAAACGTACGAAACGCCGCCCGCAAAGGGACTGCGCGTGAACACGCTGAAAATTTCCGTGCAGGAGTTTTTGAAAATTTCTCCGTTCCCTTTAACGCCCGTGCCGTGGGAGCCGACCGCGTTCTATTACGAGGGCGAGCGCGTGGGCGCGCACCCCTACCACGCGGCGGGGCTTTTTTACTGTCAGGAACCGTCGGCAACTTTACCCGCAGGATTGTTACAGGCGAAAGAGGGCGAGCGCGTGCTCGACCTTTGCGCCGCCCCCGGCGGAAAAGCAACGCAATTAGCGGCGGCAATGAACGGGGAAGGGCTACTAATTGCCAACGAATACGACTTTACCCGCGCCCGCATTCTCTCGGAAAATATCGAGCGGTTGGGCATCAAAAATGCCGTCGTTACAAGCTGCGATCCCGCGCGGCTCGCTTCTTTTCTGCCCGCGTTCTTCGATAAGATTTTGGTGGACGCGCCCTGTTCGGGAGAGGGCATGTTCAAAAAAGAGGAAGCGGCGTTATTGCATTGGAGCGAAGCGAACGTACGCGGTTGTGCGGCGCGGCAGAAAAATATTTTAGACAGCGCAGTTGCAATGTTGTGCGGGGGCGGGCGGCTCGTTTATTCCACTTGTACTTTTTCCGCAGAGGAAAACGAGGAGCAGGCGCAAGCGTTGCTTGCCCGTTACAAGGAACTCTCGCTTGTGGAAACGCGCAGACTGTACCCGCACGAGGTGCGTGGAGAGGGGCAGTTCGCCGCCGTGTTTGTAAAGAGCGGGGAGGAACGCTATTCCCCGAAACCTTTTGCCGCTACTAAGAATGGCGCGGCGGAAAAGGCGTTTTCGGCATTTTTCCGCGAGGTATACGAAAGAGCCCCGCAGGGCACGTTACACACGCTTGCGGACGGGCGCATGCTGTTATTACCCGAAGGGCTTCCCCCGCTCGCGGTAACAACGCTCCGCACAGGCTTGGAAGTGGGCAGTTGGGACGGAAAGATTTTCAAACCCGCCCATGCACTTGCGATTGCCGAAACGGGCGCGCTGAAAAAAATCCAATTAAAAAAGGAGGAGTGCGGCGAATATCTTCGCGGCGAGCTCCTCTATCAAAACGTAGAAAACGGTTGGTACGTCGTGTGCGTAGACGGGTTCCCGCTCGGCTGGGCAAAAGCGGTAAACGGCGCACTCAAAAACCATTACCCCAAATATTTAAGACGGTAACGAAGTATCCTCGGTTTGCCCCTGCCGTTTCTCGCGGCGGGACCAACTGATAAACCCGTATATATCGTTGAACAAAAACGCGGCGAAGCACACCGCCATGCAGACGTTGGAAAGGTCGGTCACGGAGACGAGCGACCAAAGCACGATTAAAACGATATCGTTTGCACTGTACGCGATTGCGTAGAAAGGGCTGCGCCGAATGAGTAGGTAAGAAGCGAAAAAGCTTGTGAACACGGAGACAGTGCTCCAAATCAAATTCGCAGTATCAAGCGCGCGCAAAATAAAGTAAAACGCAACCGTCACCGCACCCGATAGCAGGACAGCCACGCCGTATTCCCAAAGGGGAATGCGGTTTATTTTTACTTCCGATTTCTTCCCTTGAAAGGGGTGACGGAGCCAAGTGATAATTGCCACGATCGCGGCGGGAGCGGACATTCCGAGGTAGGTGATCATCTCGCCGTAATAGGCGTTAAAATAAGAAACAATGCCGTAGAAAACGGAAAACGCCACAATCAAAAATTGCCCGATAACATTGCCTTTTGCGATGAAGATGAGCGAAGTAACGCCCAAAAGAGAACCGACGAGATTGAGCGGGGATTTGCTTCCGCATAAGAAAAACGAGAGCAAAAGGGCAAGCACCGAACAGCCCCATAGCGCGTATTCGAACGGGGATATACTTTTAAAAAAAGTTTTCATACGGTGCATATTTGCCTCCTTAAAAAAATAAGCACTCCTGCCGCTTCTTCAAAGACCTAACGAAGCGAACGGAGTACCCGGTGGCACGTTTATTTATATAGCAATTATATCAAACACCTACTAAAAAAGCAAGCGATTAAACGGTTGTGTTTTTGCAAAATATCTGCTATAATGAACCGTATGAAAGTAATTCGTAAATTTATCGATTGGGACGCCACGGGCAACAAATTATTTAGATTGCGCAGCGATAACTCGCATTTAAGGCGCTACGTGTGCAGTATGCTCAAAAAGAACACGAACAAGTGCAACAGCAAAACGGGTGACTGCGAAACCTGCGAAGATAAGTACATGGATAAGAATATCAGCCGCTCCGAGCTTGCGCAAGTGTTCGGCGTGTCCGACAGCGTGATCAATAATTGGGAGACGGGTAGAACGGAAATCGGGATCGAGGACTTGCTGTTCTACTGCCAAATCGCGCAGGTTTCCTTGGAAGATATTTTGGTATACCACAAGTAAAATATTAAAATACAAAAAAAGAGCCGTAGCGCAAAGCTACGGCTCTTTACTTATTATTCTTCTTCGCTATCGTCTTTTACGACTTTCAGCTTGGTCTTTTTCTTGGATTGTTTGGGTTGCTTGTTTTTACGCGAAGCTTTTACCGCGCGCTGTACGATGACCGCCACGATGGCGAATACCAAAGCTGCGGCAACCGAACCGGATGCAACCAACAGCCAAACGTTTGCGCCGTCGTCGTTGTCGGTATCTTCGGGCGTCTCGTTTTTGTCGCTCGTGCCCAAGTCGTCCTCGGGAACGGAAACGTTGTAAGCCGAGTAATCGAGGAACAGCGTGTTCTCGTCATAAAGGAGAGCGATGAGCTGTTCGGAATAGGTGGACTGCTTGTACGAGCCGTGAGGATCGCCCAATTTCTCCTCGTCCTTCGTCGCGTCGTAACGCAGATAGGTGGGGGAGTCGTAATAGGTGAAGGTGTAATAGAGCGCGCCTTCGGTCAGGTTATCCTTTTCGCCGAGCCCCGCTTTATCTTTGAGTTCCGTTACCGCTTCGTTTAAAACGTCGTCGTAGTCGGAAACGCTTTCCGATTTATAATCGTCGAAGATCACGTAGCTCTTTGCAACAAGTCCGTCTCCGTCTTTGTCCGTGCGCGTGCCCGCCCAAACTTCGAGGCGGAAGGACTTGGATTCGGAACCCGTGTGCAGGTAGAAGGTAACTTCCGTCCAACCGTCTACGTTGTCGGCGCTGCCCGTTACGGTTACGGAGGAAACGAATTTTTTAAGCGTCTCTTCCGCGGGTGCGGTATAGCGGATCCAAGCGCTGTCGAAGCCGCTTGCTTCCTGCAAATCTTTCACCTCTTGGGTGTAAGCCGCGTCGCCCGTCTTGGTCTTGTCGTAATACGCCCAGAACTTGCCGCCGTTCGCATAGTATGCAATCGTCTCGTCGGAAGTAATCTTGTTGCCGTTTCCGTCGGTGCCGTAGTTCTTGAGGTTCGCGTAATAGGTTCCGTTCGTTTCGCCCACGCGGGTGTACAAGCCGTTGTCCTGCTTGTAGAACGCGATGTCCGTGCGCTTGTTGAAATCGTCCTTGGAAGGATCCTTCGTGCAGATGTTGCCTTCGTCGTCGTACCAATAGGTCACGTTCGGCATAACGGGTTTGAGGTCGTCGTTATAGCCTTTCTTCGCGTCGGAAGTGTCAATCAAATAAACAGTCGCGGTTGCGTTCGCGCTCAGCTTCACGCGCAGGGAAACCTTGCGGTAAGCGTTGGCGGAAAGCGTTTCCGTCTTGTTGAGATAGCCGTAAGAGGGCTGAGCCTCGTCGCCGTTGTTGAGGATTACAAGGGGTTGGTTTGCAACCTTGGTGGGGTTGTCCTTATCGTAGAACGCTTTCTGCCACCAATCGTTTCCGCTCTCCGCCTGCGGAAGAAGTGCGCCCCAAGATTGATCTTTGTAGCTATCTTGGTGCTTGGCGTTGAGCAAGCCCGTGTACACGCCTTTTGCTTGAAGCGCGGCGGTCGTGGGGTTGTCGTTGCCGTTCGGCACCATCGAGATCGTTCCGCTCTGTACGCCCGAGAAGTTTACGGGAGCCGCGAAGCCGTTCTCGATATCCGAGGTGATCGACGCGTCGTCGAATTTCTGCGTGGGGGTTACCGAACCCGTCAACGAAACTTTCTTCGCGTAGGTGCCCGTAGAAGCATAACCGAACAGGGTGGAGCTGATGTCGTTCACGTACTCGAAGTTTGCAAACGCGGCGTAACCGTCGCAGTAGTTGCTCTTGGTGGTACCCGCAACCGCGGTGGGACCGTAGGTGAACTTCAAGGAGAACGTTTTCACGTCGTCGGTTTCGTTCTCTACAAAGAAGAAGCACTGTACCCAACCGTCGTAAATGTCTTTGGTGTCCTCGTCCACGTCAACCTTGTTTACGGTGGTGGAGTCGAACGCGGTAATGGTCGTTTCGTTTACGCCGTCTACAAGGGTGATGCCCGCGCCGCTCATGCCGCTGCGGATAGAGCTTGTCTTCACAAAGAAGGAGATGAGCATGCGCTCGTCCTTGCCGAGTTTAAACAAGTCGTTCTCCATCGTGGCGGTGTAAGGTGCGCCGCTTGCGGAGAGGAGCAAAATCACGTTGTTGCTCTCTTCGCCGTTGCCCTTGAAGAAACGGTTCTCGAAATCCTTTTCGTAAATGTTTTTGAGGTAGGGGTTGGCGCTGTTTTTAAGGGAGTTTTCGCCGCCTTCGAAAGTCGTCCATGCGCAAACGTCGTCGCTAGTTCCCTTCACGGGCGCTTCGCGGTACTCGTTGCCCGAAAGCTCTTTCGTCTCTTCAACGGTTACCTTGTGCGCGTCCGCGTTGTTTGTCGGAAGGTAAGCGAATGCGGTGTCGCCTTTCAAATCGAGGGAATAGGTGTCGCTCTTTAAAAGCGTTGCGTCGAAGGTTTTCTCTTCTTTGTCGCTCGTCAAGTCGCAGGTATTCTCTACGTCGTCGGGGAAATCCTTCGCGTCGATGATCTTGCATGCCACGTCGTCGAAGAACGCGTATCCGTTTACCGCTTCGTAACGGTTGTCGGAAGAGCTCTGCCCAAGTCCGAGCACAATCTTGAAGCTGCTCGACGCATAGGTGTTCGCCTGAACGTAAACGGTGTACTTCTGCCACTCGCCCTTGGTGTTGATGTTTTTAATTTGCATTTGGTCGAGCGTGGTTCCGCCCACCGTGTTGGTAACGCCGATATATGCACCCGCATAGTTTTCCACGGGAACGCCGTCTGGATTCTTGGCGGGAATCGTCTCGTTGTTTTCCGTCTTATCGGTGTCGTAAGCGTAGTGGTACAAATCGTCCGTTCTCACCCAAACGGAAACTTCCGCCGCGGTGCCCGCTTCGAGCGTAACGGTCGTGCCCGACGTATAATACTGCCCCGTACCCACAACGTTGTTGGTCTTGGCGTAGTTGTGAATCATGAGCACGTGGTTTTCGTCCTCTACGGCGCCGTCGCCCTCCGTGGTGTGCGCGGGAGCAAGCTTCTTCGTTCCCTCTTTTGCAAAGTAGGTGGAAAGCGCGTCTACGTCCTCGAAGTCCATGGTATAGTTGTACTTATCGAAGAGCGCCTTTTCTTCGGAATCGGAAGCGAGCTTTTTAATATCGTCCTTTTTATCGTTTAAAAGTTTCAAACGGTCGTAAACGGTTACGTCCTCGTCTTTCCAATGCGCGAACGCGTCGGCGATGTCGGTAAACGCTCTGCCCGATTTGGTCAAGTCGTTGAACTCGTCCAAATTGAGAATGCCCGAACGCGTGTCGGAGGAAGGGGAGCCGGAAGTGAACGACCAGCTCGTAGGCGAATAGAGGAAGGTACGCTTGTCCTCTCTCTCCGTCTCCTTATCCGAATAAAATTCGAAGTTCCCGTTTTTGAGAAGTTGGGTATCCGTCTCGGTTGCAACGGGGTCTTTGGTGTCGTCCTCGTCGTCGTTATCCGTGCCGCCGCATGCGGCAAGAATGCCCATGGAAAGGGAGAGGCAAAGCGATACGGAAAGTGCCGTAATTGCCCGTCTTTTCCATTTTCCGTTTACAAAAAATTTAGCCATAAAACGTCCTTTTTTCAAACGGGCGCGAAAAGTCTTTCGCCGCTCCGTTTGCGATTTTTTCAGTGTTACGCTTACATTTTCAGCGATACAGTACTATTTTAATATAAAACGCACGGATACGCAAGCAATTCTGCGTGAAAACGCAAAAAATCCGAAAAATTTTTTGCGTGCGGCGCAAACTGAATAGGAGTAACCCGCGGGTTTTGGAGGGATTATGCGTAAGAATATCAAACTTTTGGGCGGCGGCGCGCTTACGGGCGCGGCGAACGGATTGTTCGGCGGAGGCGGCGGCATGATTGCCGTTCCCGTTTTGGAGAAGAGCGGCATGGGCGCGCTGTTTGCGCACGCGACGGCGATTGCCGTAATACTTCCCGTCTGCCTTGTGAGCGGAGCCGTGTATTTGTGGTTCGTGCCCATTCCCATTTCGCAGCTTTTGCCCATTGCCTTAGGCATGACGGCGGGGGGATTGTTGGGCGCGCGCTTGCTTCCCGCAGTGTCGGCGGCGGGCGTAACTTATATTTTTGCCGTGCTGATGTTGGCGGCGGGCGTGAGGTTGCTTTTCTAATGGCGTTTATCATCTTTGCCGTATGCGGATTTTTGGGCGGAATTTTGGGCGGCATGGGAATGGGCGGCGGCACGGCGCTCATTCCGCTTTTAACAATTTTCTGCGGCGTTCAGCAAAACGTAGCGCAGGGAATGAATTTGCTCTCCTTTTTGCCCATGTCTCTGCTCGCGCTTGCAATCCACGCGAAAAACGGCTTGCTTGTAAAGGATAAACTCGCATGGATCGTCGTTCCCGCGCTCGTCTTTTCCGTGCTCGGATCTCTCTGCGCGGCGTTTCTTCCCGCGCGTGCGCTCCGTAGCAGCTTCGGCGTATTTTTAATTATTCTGTCTTTTACCCGTTTTTATGCCGCCCGCAAAATGCAGGTAAAAGAAAAGGCGAAAGAATGATTAAGGTGCGCGTTGCCTTGTTCCTACAAAACAACGGCGCGCAAAAGGAATAAAAAAGTAAAAAACAGTCAAAAAAAATCTTGAAAAACCGCAAAATTTTTTCAAAAAGGGTATGGACAAACCGACTTTCCCGTGGTATAATCGTAACTACAATAGGGGAGAATGTCGGTTTTTTGTTTTCCTTGGTGAAAAACGCGCTGGGTATGCGCGGCGTTCTTATATATTAGTGAAAGGGATTATTTTACGGAAATAATCGGAAGAAGGTGCGTATGGAAAAAATAGGTATCATCGATTTGGGCTCGAATTCCGCTCGCCTTGTCATCGTGCAGATGCTTGGAGACGGGCATTTTATGGTGGTGGACGAGCTGAAAGAAAGCGTCCGCCTCGGGCAGGATATGGACAGGGACGGTTTCTTAAAACCGCAGAGAGTTTCGGAAACCATTAAAACGCTGAAAATGTTCAAACGCCTTTGCGACGCAAGCGACGTAGACCGCATCATCGCGGTTGCTACGGCGGCGGTTCGCCGCGCCAAAAATCAACGCTCCTTCCTCGACGAAATTCAGGCGACGTGCGGCATTAAAGTGACCGTACTTTCCGAAGAGGAGGAAGCAACGCTCGTATACCGCGGCGTCATCAACTCCATGGATTTGCCCAAGGGCATCATTTTGGAAATCGGCGGCGGTAGCACCAAAATCATCTACTACAACCGCAGGAGCATTTTGCATTACGAAACGCTCGCATTCGGCGCGGTCACGCTTAACGACCTCTTCAACGACGAGGGCGTATCGCCTAAGGAACAGACGGAGAAAATCGAAGAGTTCTTTACGGAGCAGTTCAAGAAGATAGAATGGCTTGCGGAGGTGGACGAGGATACCCCCATGATCGGCGTGGGCGGCTCCTTCCGCAACCTCTACAAGATGAACAAAATCGTGCGCAAATATCCGCTCAACGTCGTACACAACTACACTTTCTCAACGGATGATTTCCGTTCCATTTACGAGATGGTGCGCGTGCTCGACGTGGAAAAGCGCAAGCGCATTCGCGGGCTTTCGCCCAACCGTGCGGACATCATGCCCGCCGCGCTCGCCATCATCAAAGCGTTTACCGACTATATGCACGTCGAACAGTTTACCATCGGCGGCTGCGGACTGCGCGAGGGTATCATGTTCAATCAGGCGCTCCCGCAAACGCTCGAACGCCCCATTTCCGACGTGCTCAGCTATTCGCTCGGAACGCTCGTGCGGTTCTACGGTTGCGACATTGCGCACATGGAAAACGTGGTACACCTTTCTATTCAGCTCTTCAAGCAACTGCGTGTGTTGCACAAGTTCCCGCGTATCTATTTGAAGGTGCTCAAAATCGCAGCGAGCCTGCACGACTGCGGGCTGCAAGTGCGCTACTACAACAATCAAAAGCATTCCCGTTATATGATTCTCAATTCGGCGATTTTTGGCGCGACGCACCGCGAAATCGTGCTTGCGGCGTTCGTTGCCGGTTGCCATAGAAAAGAGGACTTGTCCCCCGCCGATTGGGCACGCTATAAAGACATCGTGACCGACGAGGATATCGACGTCGTGAAAAAGCTTGGCGTGTTGCTTCGCATCGGCGAGAGTCTCGACAGAAGCGGAAAGGGCATGGTTAAGGGTATCAACTGCGACGTGTTGGGCGATTCCGTCATCATGAAAACGGAGCTTGCGGGTGAGGCCTCCCTCGAAATCCGCCAAGCGCTTGCCGCGGGTGCGGAGTTCAAGCGCGCGTTCAAGAAAAATTTGGAAATTTTATAATGTCGCTCATTTTGGCGAGCGCCTCTCCGCGCAGAAAAGAATTGCTTGCGGAAATTGCTAAGTTCACCGTAGAAGTTTCGCGGTTCGAAGAAAAAGCGAACGGACTTTCCGCGGAGGACACGGCGGCGTATTTTGCGGAGGGCAAGGCAAAGGAAGTGCTATCCCGCTTTCCCGATTCGCTCGTGCTCGGCGCAGATACGGTGGTGAGCCTCGACGGAGAGATTTTGGGAAAGCCCAAAAATAAGGAGCATGCGGCGCAAATGTTGCGCGCACTCAGCGGGCGGCGGCACGAAGTAATTACAGGCGTATGCCTTACGGGGCGGGGCTTTTGCAAAACGCGCACGGTGAAAACGCAGGTGGAATTTTTCCCGCTTGACGAAGAGCTGATCGCGCGGTACTGCGCAAGCGGACTTCCCATGGATAAGGCGGGCGCGTACGGCATTCAGGACGGGTACCCGCTTGTAAAAGAGTTTATAGGAAGCTACACCAACGTGGTGGGATTGCCCGTGGACGAAGTGCGCGAATTGCTCAGGTGTGTGAAATGCTAAGGAGAAATCAATGGTAAAACTTGCGATAGACGTCGGAACTTCCGGCACAAAAATTTATAAAATCGGGAGCGGAATCGTATTTTCCGAGCCGACGTGCGTGACCGTTCAAAAGGACACGAACGAAATTCGCGCGTTCGGAAACGAGGCAAAGCGGCTGCTCGGCAAGACCGCCGACATGACGGAGGTCGTGTTCCCCGTATTCGAGGGCGAAATTGTAAACGAGCGTTGCGCGGCGGCGTATCTCGAATACGCGCTCCGCAAAATCATGTGCCGCTCCTCGGTGGAAGCGGTGTTCTGCGTTCCCTGCGCTTATCCCGTCGCCTCGCGCGAGAAGTACTACCGCATGGCAAAGTCTGCGGGCATTTCCCGCATCGGCTTTGTGGAAACGCCCTATTTGGCGGCGCTCGGGCAGGATATGCCTTTGTCGGAGGCAAACCCCGTGTTTGCGCTCGACATCGGCGCGGGCAAAGCATCCGCCGCCTGCTTTTCCTTAGACGGAATTATCGCGGGCTTTACCATCAACGTGGGCGGCAATAATATGGATATTCATATTATCGACCACATTGCGGAGCTGTACAATTTAAAGATCGGCGCGCTTACGAGCGAGAAACTCAAAAACACGGTGGGGAGCTTTATCCCGCACGACAATCAGAGCATGATCGTAAACGGGCGCGACGTGAACACGGGCAGACCGCGTTCCGTTTCCGTAGCGAGTGCCGACGTGTTGTTCCCCATCGGGATTTACGTCGATAAAATCGTGGAGTACTGCGAAAAGCTGTTGCAAAAGCTTCCCGCGGAAGTCTCCGCCGCCATGTGCAAAAACGGCGTGCTTCTGTCGGGCGGCGTGTGCAATATCCCCGGCTTTGCCGATTACGTATCGCAGAAACTGCAAATGGACGTCATCAGCCCGAGCGATCCCGTCATGGCGGTCGTACTCGGCGGCGGCCGTGCGATTGGCAATCCCGCACTGCTTCGCAAGCTGAATATGGAGTAACCGCTCCGTCTGCAATTTTCGACATTATTATATGATATTAGCCAAGAAAAACGTTCGCCTTCGGGCGAATTTTTTCTTCTAAACCCCAAATTCACCGCATACATTATGGTAGTCGGCGGGAAAGTCCCCGAAAATACTACATTCTATTATGAGGTGAAGCTATGAACGAAGAACTCAATTATGCCGAAATGCTTGAAATTCCCGTGGAAACGGTAACGGTAAAGCGCAAGGAGCGGAAGCGCCGCTCCGCCCCGCAGGATGCGGAGCTGAGCAACAAGCTCGTGGAACAGGTGAACGACCGCATGGAAGAAGCGGACGATCCCGCCTATGCCGAGAGCAAGGAAATCGAACGTGCGGGCAAGCCCGTGGAGAAAAAGGGCAAGTTTGCGCGCCGCCTGATCATCGGCGAATTTGTTGCGGTCGTCGCGCTCTGTCTTACCATTTTCCTTACCAATATCTTTATGTCGAACAGTGCCATCAACACGTTCGTGCGCGGGCTGTTCCAAGGGCAAACCGCCGCGGCGGCAGATGAGCGCACCTATACCGATTTCAAACTTTCTCCCGTCGTAAACGAATACACCGACGCGGAAATCACCGTATCCGATACGGGCGTGCTTTCCTTCACGGCGAAATGCTCCGTGTATGCTCCCTGCGAGGGAACGCTTGCTTCCGTGAACGGCGATGCCGAAACGGGCATGACGATCGAGCTCAAACATTCCGATTCCTTTTCCACCATCATCAGCGGGCTTGACGCGGTGTACTACGGCGAGGGACAGAGCATAAAGAACAACGTTCCGCTCGGCTATTCCGACGGCGAGGGTTCGGTGCGCGTGATGTTCTATTCGAACGGCTCGCTTCTCAACTGCTACACGCTCGGCGAAGGCGAAATTGCTTGGAGCTAAAAAAACTTCGTATCCATCCGCTCTTTCTCGTAACGGGAGTGCTCTCCGCGTTTACGGGTGGGTTGCTCCTGTTTGCCATCGCGCTCGTTGCCGCACTCGAACATGAATGCGCGCACGCGTTCGTTGCAAGACGCTACGGTTTTTCCCTCGATACGGTCACGCTCATGCCCTACGGCGCCGTCGTATCGGGGGATATTTCAGGTATTGAGCGAAAACAGGCGGTGGCGGTTTTTCTTGCAGGGCCGCTTGCTAATGCGTTCACCGCGCTCGGGTTCGCCGCGCTTTGGTGGCTGTTTCCCCAAACCTATCCGTATACCGACATGGCGGCATATATGTCGCTTTCCCTGTTTGCGGTCAACTTGCTTCCCGCCTATCCCTTGGACGGAGGGCGGTTGTTAAAACTTGCGCTCTCTCCGTTAAAGGAAAAAACGACGCGTATCGTGCTTACAATCGTGAGCCTTGCCGCGGCGGCGGGAATCCTCGTATGGTTCGGGTTTTCTTGCAAAACCTCTCCGCAATGGACGGCGCTCGCGCTCGGTATCATGCTCGCGGCGGGCGCGCTCGGAAGCAACAAGCGTGGCGGCGCTTACGGCAGAATTTGCTTTTCGCGGGAAAAGAGCTTTCGGCGGGGCATCGAGGAACGGCGGGTTATGCTCGACTGTAACCGACCATTATCGAGTGCACTCCGCTTCCTCGGGGAAGAACGTTATCTTGTGCTCGTGCTCACAGAGAACGGGGAGTATTTGGGCGAGGTGACGGAAAACGAGTATCTCGCCGCGCTCGACGGGGGCGACTATTCGCGCCCCTTACGGGAAGCGTTATCGCCTATTTGTTTCGAATTCGGGAAAAGGGGTTGAAAAAAGAAAAAAAGTGTGGTAAAATAAGAGGGTAGAATTTTACCGGGCGCAGTTCCGTATTACCATTACGATAAATTTTTTGGAGCACCATGAAGAAAGAATGGTTTTTTGACCGCTTCTGCGGCGAGCAGGTTGCCGTGTACGCAGAGGACGGCGCAATCGTCGAAGTCGGCGCGGAAAACGAGGAGGGCGGCAGTATCCTCGGCAATATCTATAAAGGCAAAGTGGCGAACGTGATCGCGGGTATGCGGGTCGCGTTCGTTTCTTGCGGTTTGGGGAGAAATTGTTACCTTCCGCTCGACGAAGGGGCGGCGCGCTTTTCTTCCTACGACGGTACCGCGAGCGCGCACGATTTATCGCTGAAAGAAGGGGACGAAATTTTGGTGCAGGTCACCAAGCTTCCCCGCGGCAACAAGGGAGCAAAGGTCACCTGCGAACTCTCTTTCGTCGGCAAATATCTCATCTTTCTGCCCGTTACCGACTTCCTCGGCATTTCCCGCAAAATCGTAGACGAGAAAACGCGCGAGAGGCTGTTAAAGGAAGCGGATACTTTGCGCGGTGCGGGGCAGGGCTATATCGTGCGGACGGCGGCGCAGGACGCTACTCCCAAACGGTTGAAAGCGGAATCCGATTATCTCAAAAAGGTGTATGCATCCGTGATGGAAACGGCGAAAACCGCGCCCGTCGGGACGGCGGTGCACAAGGAGTACGACTTACCCGTGCGCGCCATGCGCGACTACATGGACGACAGCGTCGATAAAATTTACGTGGGCGACGAGACGCTGTATAAAAAGATGCAATCGCTTATCACCGTTCACACGGGAATCAGCCCCAAAAAGCTCGTTCAATATACGGGCGCGCGCAGTATGCTTCATGAGTTCGGGTTAGCCGATCAAATTTATATGCTTGCCGATCCCGAGGTACCTTTGCCGAACGGCGGTTCTCTTGTTATCGACCGCACGGAAGCCATGACGGTGGTGGACGTGAATACAGGAAAATATTTGGGCGATACCGACCCCGAGAGCACGGTGTTCGAAACCAACTTGCAGGCGGCGCGGGAAATCGCG
>CAMWUS010000003.1 GCA_947177495.1 uncultured Clostridia bacterium | reverse complement strand
ATTGCTCCACCCTAGCAAAAGCCCTTAGCCCGCGATGCCCTAGAAGCCAAAGCCCACGTTGCCGGGAAGCCGAAGCTTATCATCGCAGTTGAGAATGCCGTGGGGGATTTTGCGCAAGCCCGCTATCAGCTTATCGCGTAAGGCGCTAACCTTTTGCGCCGTTTGCGGAAGCATGCTCAACGCTTCTTCGAGCGCGGTCGTCATGGCGGCGATCGCGGGAAGATTTTCCGTGCCCGCCCGTTTGTTTCTCTCCTGCGCGCCGCCCTCGATTAGGGGGAAGACGGGAGCGCCCGCTTTCACGAAGAGTGCGCCGCACCCGCGCGGCCCGCCGAATTTATGCGCCGAGAGGGCGAGATAGTCTACGCCGAGCTCGGTTGCGTTTACGGGCATATGTCCCACCGCCTGTACCGCGTCGGTATGCACGGGAATTTTATGCGCTTTGCACAATGCGCTGATTTCTTTTACGGGTTGGAGAGTGCCGATTTCGTTGTTGGCAAGCATGACGGACACGAGGCAAACCTCGTCCGAAAGCTCCCGTTCCAAGTCCTTTACCGAAACAATTCCGTTTTCGCCTACGGGCAGGAGAACTACCTCGAAGCCCTCTTCCCGAAGCCGTTCTAAGGGGTGCAGGACGGCGTGGTGCTCGATTGCCGTGGAAATAATTTTGCGCTTGCCCTTGCGCGCTCCCGCGCGTGCGGCGCTGAAAATTGCCTGATTATCCGCTTCGCTTCCGCCCGAAGTAAATATGATTCTATCCGCATTTGTTGCTCCCAAGGCGCGGGCAATGCGTGCGCGGCAGTCTTCGAGCACTTCCTTTGCGGCTTGTCCCACTTCGTGCAGGCTGGACGGGTTTCCGTAAAACTCGCGCGCTGTCTTGATATAGGTGTCGAGCGCGGCGGGGCGGAGCCGCGTCGTCGCCGCGTTGTCGGCGTATACTTGCATAAGTTTCTCCGTAATTCCTATCTTTTTTATAGGAATTATATCACCGCATAAGCAGGCTGTCAAGCGTTTTGGAGTTGAAGTCAAAGGGGACACTGTCTTGACAGTGCCCGTAAAGCATGGTATAATGAAAAAAATTTGCAATGCGGAGATAGATATGCCACCCTTTGACGGCGGACAACTGAATAGATTGCTCGTCCGTCTGCAACGGGGGGACGGCGGTGCGCTCGACGGCGTGCTTGCGGTCGCAGGCAAGCGAATGCTCGCGCTCGCGCAGGGCATTTTGGGGAACAGGGCGGACGCGGAGGACGCGGTGCAGGAGAGCTTTCTCAAAATCGCGCGCTCCGTTCACGGTTTCCGTATCGATACCAACGGCTACGCTTGGGTAATGCGCATCGTGCGCAATACCGCGCTCGATATGCTCCGGAAGCGAAAGCGACGTGCCGAAGAAAACATCGACGAGTTTTTCTCGCTTACGGACGGGAGCTATTCTGAAGAGGGGCTTGCCGAGGCGGTGGCATTAGAGAGGGCTGTGGCGCGCTTACAGCCCGACGAACGGAAAATCATTTATTACCGATATTATCTCGATTTCACCGTGCGGGACATTGCGCGGGAGACGGGAGCGAGCAAGTCGGCGGTACAGCGCACTTTGGATCGGGCGGAAAAACAATTAAAAATTTTTTTAGGGGCGGGACAAAATCCGCGTGAATAACGTTATAAATATGATGGAAGAAAAAAAGGACGAACAACTTCAAAAAGCGTTCGAGGGATATTTCGACGGCAACGAAGCGCCGAAGATCGATCTCGGGCGTGCGAAAGCCGAGCTCGAAGGGGCGCGTAGGCGCAGGCAACGGGGAAGGAGAATTTCCGCCGTTCTTTCCGCATGCGCGGCGTTTGCGCTCGTTTTGGCGTTGACCTTTACCGTTCTTCCCATGTTCTTGGCGCGTTCGGGCGGCGATATGTCGCAAGCGCCTGCTTCGCCCGACGACCCCACGGGACTCGCTCCCGCGCCCGGCGACAACGGCGATGTTTCCAACGCTCCGCAGTCGCCGTCCGAAGATTCTCGCAATCCCGTCTATTCGCTGTTCGCGGTAACGGCGGAGGAAAAGAGTTATAAGGAATTGAGGGGAACGTTCAGCTCGTACATGAATGACTTTGCGGCAATCGAAGCGGATGGGTTTACTGTCTGCAGATACAGTCTGTACACTTACGACGGCGTGGCGGTGATGATCGGCGCGGAAATCACGAACAGGAGCGACGAAGCGCCGTTTACCGCAATCGTGTATACCGACCTCTCGGGCGGGAGATATAAGGCAAAGGAGCTTGCAAAGTACAGTGAACTTCCGCAGGAGAGCGGGTACGGCATTTCCACGGAGCACAAGGGCATCGAGTATCTTTCTCTCATTCATTGGCGGAAGAACGGGGAGAAGTATGCGGAAGTAAGCTCTCCTTCCGAAGCGGGCGCGCAGGTGTTCATGAACTACTTTTTGTAAATATTCGGAATTTTTTTAAAAACAGCGGGACAAATCGTTTCGCTGTTTCGTTATAAAAGTGTAAGGCATTCGAAAGGGGGTGCAGGATGAAAGGGAAACGAATTGCATGCGTTGCCGCCGCGCTGTGTGCGGTAATGCTTGCGGGTTGCGGCAAGGGAGAAAAGACCGTGCTTGCGGAAGCGGGCAATGCGGAATCTCTCAAATACAACGAGCGCACGGACGAATATTACGGTATCGTTGCCGCTTCGCAGCAATTCGCCGCGCAGTTTGCCGCGCAGACCTGTGCAAATAACTTGGAAGAGAACACGGCGGTTTCGCCCGTATCGGTATATATGGCGCTCGCACTTGCGGCGGAAGCAACGGGCGGGGAAACGCAACAGGAGTTGTTGACCGCACTCAACGTGCCTTACCAAACGTTGCGTTCCGACTTCAAGCTTTTTTACCGTTCCGTCGTGGCGGAGTACAAGTCGAATTCGGGGCAGAAATCGGGCTGTGCCATTCCCGCAAATTCCATTTGGGTAAACGACGGCTTGGAAACCAACGCCGAACGCGTGCAGGCGCTTGCAACCGATTATTACTGTTCTTCCTATTCGGCAGACTTTGCGGGGAACAACAAGAGCGCGAACCAAGCCGTACGCGAATACGTGAAAAAGCAGACGAAAGGGCTGATCGATAAGGACTTCGAGTTGAGTACCCAAACGCTGTTTGCTTTTATCAACACTTTCTATTTAAAGGAAATTTGGAACGAGTACGGCGATAAGCTCCCCTGGGCGGACGGCGATTTCACCTTTACCGCTACGGGCGGAAAGGCGGAAACAACGAAGCTGATGAGCGGGTATTATACTTCGGGTAGAGCGTACGAGGCGGAAACCTTTACGAGCTTTTATACGGTTACAAGGCACAACTATCGGTTGCGTTTCTTAGTTCCGAAGAACGGGCTTTCGGTAAGCGAAGTGTTTACCGCCGAGAACCTTGCGCAAATCGGCAATAAAGAAAATTACGAAGCGTACGACCATGAAAACAGACTGCATTACAATACGCGCTGTTACTTCCCCGAATTCAAGGCGGCTTATGACGGCGACGTTGCTCCCGCACTCAAAGAGATGGGTGTGCGCGCACTGTTCGGGGACGAATGCGATTTCTCGCCGATTACGAGCCGTCCCGCCCACGTCGATCAAATCATGCACGTCACCAAACTGACAGTAAACAGAAAGGGCATCGAGGGCGCGGCTGTTACCGTGCTTCCCGCGGCAGGCGCGGCAGGGCCGGGAGAATACGAAGAAGTCTATTGCAACTATATCGTAGACCGCGCGTTCGGTTACGTACTCGAAAACAGCGACGGCATCGCACTCTTTGCGGGCATCGTAAACGGAATTTAATTGAGGAGCGGATTGAAATGAAAAAGAAATTATTTGCGGGGATTACGGCAGTCGTATTAAGCGCGGCGTTGCTTGGGGGTTGCGGCGGCGCGCCCGATCGCGATATGGGTATGCGACCGGACGGCGCGTGGAACGAAGGCTGGGGAGGGACGTATGATCCGCCGTCTTCGTCGGGTGACGGTTCGCTTTCGCCCGACAGCCCGAGCAATACCCCCGGAGATCAGTCGGGTATTCAAAGCTCGCAACAAACGTCTTACCTCTCGCTCGATCGGAATACGGCGGGGTATGCGCTCATGCGTTCGCAGGTTTATTGGAATAGAAAGGTAAGCCCTAGCGTTCGCTTGGAGGAGCTCTATAATTATTTCGATTACGACTATCCCGCACCCGAAGCGGGCGAGGGCGTGAAGGCGACGGCGTACCTTTCCGATTGTCCTTGGAACGAGGAGAACAAGCTTTTGACGGTGGGGTTAAAGACGGAGCACCGCGTTCTCGAAAAGGCGCGCAACAACTACGTGTTTTTGATAGACGTTTCGGGTTCGATGTCCGCGCTCGTCAGCACGGGGGAGGGCAGAAAGAGCTGTCTCGACCTCGTAAAATACGGCATCAACACCCTTGTGGAAGGGCTTAGTTCGCAGGATTCGGTTTCTGTCGTTACCTACGCGAGCGGCATTCAAACGGTATTGGAGCCCACCTTCGTAAGCACGCAGGGCAAGCCTGAGATTTTAAACGCGGTGAACGGTTTGGTCGCGGCGGGCTCGACGAACGGCAGCGGCGGATTGGAACTTGCTTACGAGAACGCCGAAAAGTATTATTCCGCAGAGGGCAACAACCGCGTCATACTTCTTTCCGACGGCGATTTTAATACGGGTATTACCGATACGAACAGGCTGAAAGAATTCATCGCCGAAAAGGCGAAGAGCGGAGTTTACCTTTCCGTATTGGGCGTGGGCATGGGGAGCAAGCAGGATACCCTCATGGAAGCGCTTGCGAGAAACGGCAACGGCAACTATGCCTTTATCGACACCGAGCGCGAAGCGCGCAAGGTGCTCTGCGAGGAGATAAACGGCACGCTTATCACCGTGCTCAAAGATGCCAAGGCGAGCGTTTCGTTCAATCCCGATCAGGTTGCAAGCTACCGCATGGTTGGTTACGATACGAAAACTATTTCCAAAGACGACTTCGAAAACCCCGGCAAGGACACGGGCGAAGTGGGGAGCGATTTGTGCGTGAGCACGGTGTACGAAATCACGCTTACCCCCGCCGCCGAGGCAAACGCCGAAATCGCCGAAGTGTTGGTGCGCTTTAAAGACCCCAAAACGGATGAAAATAAGGAAGTGCGCGCAAAGGCATATAACACGAATACCGATTCGCAGGATATTGCATTTATTGCCTGTGTTGCGGAATTCGGGTTGGCGATTCAGGGTTCGCAATACAAGGGAACGGCTTCAGTGAGGAACGTCATCAACCGTTTGTGGACAATGAGCGATTACTTGGGAATGGACGAATATAAGCAAGAGTTCCTCGAAATTGCGAAAAAGGCGCAAGATCAGGGATATTACGGAAATTAACGATGTTTTTATGATGTAAATGCAAAGCCGCCCGAGCGAATGCTCGGGCGGCTTTCTTATATCCCCCGCCTATGGCGGGGATACGATTTTTGTTTGGCGACCAACGATGAACGGCACAAAATTGTTTCTTGAAGCAATTATAGCAAATATTTTTACATAAGTCAACAAAATCACTACTATGGCACAGATATTTCAATAGTGAATTTTGATATTCTATATGTATGCTATTGAATGAATTTTTATCCGATAAGTTGGAAAACTTGCGCAAGGAAAAGCATTTAGGTGTTTATACGCTTTGCAATAAAGCGGCGATATCTTATGAAACTTATCGAAGCATTAGAAAAAACAAAAACAAAGATATTTATCTTCGTACGTTACTAATCATTTTGCGAGTTTTGGAAGTGTCTCCAAGTGAGTTTTTCAGTGACCCTATGTTTTGTAGCGAAGACTTAGATATTGACTTTAAGTAAATGAAACTTTAATGTGTCCCTGCCTTCTCCCCAAGGGAAAGCCGAGAAGAACAGAACAACAGTTAAAACCGAATAGAAATGAAAATTCTCCGCATAATGATGATAACCGAATTCGGTTCGGCATTATACGGAGGATTTTTTTATCATGAAAGCAACGGGTATCGTGAGGAGGATCGACGAGCTGGGCAGGGTGGTAATTCCCAAGGAAATACGCCGCACCCTGCGCATTCGCGAGGGAGACCCCTTAGAACTGTTTACCGACCGCGACGAGCTGATGCTCAAAAAATATTCGCCTATCGCGTCCGTGGAGCGTTTTGCGGAGGGCACGGCGAAATCGCTCAACGAGCAGAGCGGACTGTTGGCGGCTATCTGCGATAACGACGCCGTACTCAGCGCTTGCGGACAGGGCAAAAGAGGACTTGTCGGCAAAACTGTTTCGGAGAAGGTAACGGAAGTAATGACTTCGCGCAGAAGCTATCTTGCAAACAAAGCGGAAGGGGGCGAGCTGATTCCCATCACGCAGGAGCAGGAAGAGGAATTTACGGCGCAAATCATCGTTCCCATCGTGGCGAACGGCGACTGCTTGGGCGCGGTGGTTTTACTCTCGCGCGAAGAGGGCAGCGTGTTGGAAGCGTCTTGCGTAAAGCTTGCCCGTCTTACGGCGGACATCATCGCAAATCAGTTCGAATAAGACGATGCCGCCGCGTTTGGTCGCGGCGGCGCTTTTCTATACATGAAACACAAAACGTTCCTGAAAAACGTGGCGGTCATCTCCCTCGGCGGATTTTTGGCAAAGGGAATCGGCGCGCTCTATCGCATTCCGCTTTCGCGGTATCTCAGCGGCTACGGCATGGGGTTATACCAAATGGCGTACCCGCTCTTTTGCGTGCTGTTAACCTTTTCGTCTACGGGCATTCCGTCGGCGTTTTCCCGCATCATCGCAAGAGAGACGGCGCGCGGTCAGCGCACGGACGGAACGGTAAAAACGGCGTTAAAGCTGTTTGCGCTCCTCGGGCTGTGCGGTGCGGCAATCATGTGCTTGCTTGCGCCGTACATGAGCGGCGTGCAAGGCGACGCCGCTCTGAAAGACTGTTATTTCGCGTTGGCGCCGTCAGTCTTTCTCGTGGCGCTCATCGCGGTACTGCGCGGCTACTTTCAGGGCAAAAACGATATGCGCCCCACGGCGGTTTCCGAAATCGTAGAACAGCTCTTTAAGGCGGGCGCGGGGCTATTGTTTGCGTTTCGCTATCAGGAGGAGCCTGCGAAGGCGGCGTTTGCGGCGCTCTGTTCGGTAACGCTTTCCGAGCTTGCCGCGCTCGTCTATCTCTTTATGCGCTCCCGCAACGAGCACAGGCGCGGGTATTTGCGGGCGCGCAAAACGGGCGGTTCGGAAATTTTTGCCGCCGCGCTTCCCGTCATGTTCGCTTCCGCCGTGCTCCCGCTTTCGCAGACGGTGGACAGCGTGTATCTCGTGCGGCTGATGTCCCGCCATACTTCCCGCGCAGTATCGCTCTACGGGCTGTTTGCGGGGAGTGCGATCACGCTCGTCAATTTGCCTGCCGCCGTGTGTTACGGGTTGGCAGCGGCAAGCGTGCCCGCGGTGTCCGCCTGCTTTGCGCGGGGCGAGCGGGAAGAGGGCAGAACGCGCGCCCTGTATGCGTTGGCGTTGACGCTTATTTTGTCGCTTCCCTGTGCGGTGGGGCTGTTCGTGCTTGCCCGCCCCGTGGTATCCATTCTGTACGGGCATCTTTCTACGGAAGACGCAGAGACGCTCGTTACGCTCCTGCGGCTCACTTCCGTTTCCGCCGTCAGCCTTGCGGGGGTAGATACGCTCGCCGCCTGCCTCACGGGTATGGGACGGGCGAAATACGCCGCGTTTTCCATGCTCGTCGCCGTGGGAGTAAAACTCGCGTTGGAAAGCGTGCTCGTGGGCAATCCCGCTATCTCCGTTGCGGGTGCGGCAATCGCCACAAACGCCTGTTATCTGGTTGCTTTTTTCCTCGATTTGTACTATACTTTAAAGCGAGAAACAAAACGGGAGAAAAAGGCGCATGATTACTCTGATCGGCTTAGGGATAGAGAAGGGAGACCTGACGGGGCGGGCGCTCGCCGCGTTGAAACAGGCGGACAAAGTGTTGCTCCGCACGGGGAAGCTCCCTTCGGCAGACGGGCTCAGAGAAGCGGGAATTGAATTCGAAACGCTGGACGAGCTGTACGAAAAGAGCCGTAATTGGGATACGCTTGCAAAGAATATCGCGGCGGAAGTTAAACGGCAGGCAAAGGGGAAAGATCTTTGCTACTGCGTGGACGGAAGTATTACCGAGGACAGGGCGGCACAGCTCCTCATTGGCGAGGACGTGCACGTAATAGAAGGAGTAGGCAAGGGTGCTGCTGCGGCGGCACGCGCAGGGCTCGGCTGCTCCTTTACAAGCGTTTCAGCCTATGAGATTACGGGGCGGCGTTTGACGCTCCCGCTCGTCGTTTACGACGTAGCGGACAAATTGCTTGCGGGCGACGTGAAGCTTGCGCTCACCGAGCTGTTCGGCGACGAAGCGCCCGCGCTGTATATCAACGGCGAAACGGAAAAGAGAATTCCGCTCTGCGAAGCGGATAGACAGAGCGATTACGGCGAGCATACCGCAATCGTCGTGTACGGGGCGGAACTTCTCGAGAAAAAGCGGTTTTGCCTCGAAGATTTAATGGATATTTTGCGCCGCTTGCGCGCACCCGACGGGTGCCCTTGGGACAGGGTGCAAACGCACGAGAGCATTCGCATCAACGCCATCGAAGAGGCGTACGAGCTTGTCGACGCAATCGACAGCGACGACCCCGACAAGATGTGCGAAGAGGCGGGGGACGTTATGATGCAGGCGGCGTTCCATACCTTAATAGAAGAGGAGCGCGGCGGGTTTACTTTAACGGACGTATTGAGCGGGGTTTGCGAAAAGCTCATTTCTCGCCACACGCACGTGTTCGGCGAAGACAAGGCGACGGGCGCGGAAAGCGCGCTCTCCGTTTGGGATAAAAACAAGATGACGGAGAAAGGGCAAAAGACGTATTCCGATTCGGTGAACGACGTGC
The DNA here is from genome assembly GCA_947177495.1 of uncultured Clostridia bacterium. Lineage (GTDB taxonomy): Bacteria > Bacillota > Clostridia > Christensenellales > Borkfalkiaceae > Gallimonas. The sequence continues at coordinate 18,460 of CAMWUS010000003.1, read as the reverse complement.
CCAAGTGCTTCCCCGCATTGCTTCGTGCCCAAAAAATTGCCAAGCGCATGGCAAAGGGCGGGTGGAATTTCACCGCCCCCGAGGACTATAAAAAGAAATTTGCCGAGGAAGCGGAGGAGCTTACCCAAGCGGTTAGAAGCGGCGACAAGGGGCAAATTGCGGCGGAGTTCGGCGATATTTTAATGGTGCTTATGCACGCGGCGCACCTTTTGGGTATCGACAGCGAGCAGGCGCTTCTCGATACGGTGAAAAAGAACGCGGCGCGCTTTACCGAGTGGGAGAGGCTGGTGCTTGCGGACGGCAAGGACGTACACAACCTCACGGACGAGGAGTGGCATACTTATTATAAAAGGGCGAAAGAGAATGTTTCGCGCGATTGAGTTCGGGGGCGTGAAGTGCTCCAACAACGTATTTTTGGCGCCCCTTGCGGGGTACACCAATTACCCGTTCCGCAAGATGTGCATTTCCCTCGGCGCGGGGCTTACCTTTACGGAAATGGTGAGCTGTAAGGGGCTCATGTACGGGAGCGAGGAAACGGGAAAGCTGCTCATTTGCGGCGACGAATCGCCCAAGGCAGTGCAGATTTTCGGGAGCGATCCCGACATCATGCGCGCCGCTTGCGAGAGCGAAGCGCTTGCGCCCTTCGATTTGGTGGACATCAACATGGGCTGTCCCATGCCCAAAATCGTAAGGAACGGCGAGGGGAGCGCGCTCATGGAAAACTTCCCGTTGGCGGAAAAGGTGATAGCGGCTTGCGTGAAGAGCGGAAAGCCCGTATCCGTCAAATTCCGCACGGGAATTACGGAAGACAAGAAATGCACGGCGGAGTTCGCGCGGCTGTGCGAGGGCGCGGGCGCGTGCATGATCACCATTCACGGCAGATCGCGGGAACGCATTTACGCGGGCAAATGCGACTTTCAAGAAATTGCCGCGGCAAAGGCGGCGGTGAATATCCCCGTCATTGCCAACGGCGGGATATACAGCAAGAGCGACGGGGAGCGTATGCTGCGCGAAACGGGCGCCGACGGCGTGATGATTGCCCGCGCCGCGCTCTTCCGCCCGCATATTTTCTGCGACTTTACGGGCAGGGAAGCGCCGCCCATGACGGAGCTTTTTAAAGAACAGCTTATCGCCACGCGCGAGCTGTATGGCGAACGGTTTGCAACCGTTTTCATGCGCAAAATGGCGGCGTTCTACACAAAGGGTATGCGCGGCGCGGCGGAAGCCAAACGCAGGTTTTTCGCGGCGCAGTCTACCGAAGAGGTATTATCGCTTGCTATGGAAATTTTATAAAACCGCCTTCAATCGCTTGACAAGGCGGTTTTTTTGATACTATAATAAAACAAGTGTTTTAAAACAACTGTTTTAGAAAGGAGATAAAATGCCGCCGAAAGCGAAGTTTACAAGAGAAGAGGTGATTGCCGCCGCGCTCGATATACTGCGGGAGAGCGGGCGGGAAAGAATTACCGCGCGTGCGTTGGGTGCAAAGCTGCAAAGCTCCGCGCGCCCCGTGTTCACCCTCTTTTCGGGCATGGAAGAAATTTTAAGCGAAACGGAAAAAGCCGCCCGCAGGCTGTACGATAAGTACGTGCAGGCAGGGCTGAAAGAGGAAATCCCGTTTAAAGGGGTGGGCATGGCATATTTACGGTTTGCCCAAGAAGAGCCCAAGCTCTTTCAGTTTCTCTTCCTCTCCGAGCGTAAGGGAACGACGGTTTCCATTCTGCCGGAAATCGACGACAATTTCGAGGCGATTCTCGCTTCCGTTATGAACGGCTACGGAATGGACGCCGAACGGGCGAAGAGACTCTATCTGCATTTGTGGATTTTTACGCACGGCATCGCCTCGCTCATTGCTTCGCGCGCCTGCTCGTTTACCGAGGAGGAGATGGGCAGAATGCTTTCCGAAGTGCTCGTGGGGCTTATCACCAAATGGAAAGGAGAACAAAAATGATTGTAGCGCAAGAATTAACGAAAATTTACGGGAGCGGCGAAGCGGCTTGCGGCGCGCTCAAAGGCGTTTCGCTTGAAATCGGCAAAGGGGAATGCGCCGTCATTCTCGGGCAGTCGGGTTCGGGAAAGTCCACGCTGTTGTCCGTGCTGTCGGGCTTGGAGCGACCGACGGCGGGAAAGGTGATTTGCGACGGCGAGGAGATTACCGCCATGAACGAAAAGCAACTCACCGACTTCCGCAAGCGGACGGTGGGGTTTGTGTTTCAGCAATACTTTTTGTTGCCGCACTTGACCGTAGAGGCAAACGTGCGTCTATGCGCAGATTTGGCAAAGAATAAAGACTACGGCGAAATCATTCGCGCGGTTGGACTTTGGGAGAAAAGGACGCGCCGCCCCAAGGAACTTTCGGGCGGAGAACAGCAACGCGTGAGCATTGCCCGTGCGCTTGCCAAAAAACCCAAGGTGCTGTTTTTGGACGAACCGACGGGCGCGCTCGACGAAGAGACGGGGCGCAACGTGCTCGACCTGTTGTGCAAAGCACAGCAGGAGATTGGCTTCACCGCCGTCATGGTCACGCACAATCCCTCGATTGCGGACATGGCGGATAAGGTGTTCGTGATGAACAGCGGCAAGATTGCGGATATGCGGACGAACGCGCAAAAGAAAACCGCGTTCGAAATCGGGTGGTAATATGACGGTAAGTATCAAAGACGGATTAAAACTATTTGCTATTGTCGTCGTATTCGCTTGTGTGGCGTTCGTGTGTACCTTCTTTTTGAATTTCTACCTCGACGCGCTCACCGTACGCGATTTGGTGGCGGAAGCCGCGCTTCCTCTGTACGAAGCGCAACTGCTTTCCGCTAAGCTCACCTGTCTGATTTCGGGCTTGTGTCTGCTTCTCGTTTCCGTCGTCCTCGTCACGTTTTATATCAAGCTGTATCTCGATTCGCACGCCAAGCAAATCGGCATTTTAAAGGCGCTCGGCATTCCCGATATAAAAATCGCTTCGGGGTTTTGGGTATTCGGGCTGAGCGTGCTCATAGGGGGCTTGATCGGCTTCGGCGGCGGGTACGCCTTTGCGCCCGTCGTCTATGGGGTAATGGACGGGTTGGATTTGCCCGAAGTGCCGATTCGCTTCCACGGCGAGCTGTTGTTCTTTTTGGTGATTTTGCCGTTCCTTTGCTTTTCCGCGTTTTCCATTGCGTACGCGCTTTTAAAATTGCGTTTGCCTGTATCGGCATTGCTTCGCGGCAAAGAGGGGAAAACCGCAAAGGTGCGCGCCTCGAAAAAACAACGCCCGTTTTTGACGGAGCTGTTTTTCGGCACGCTGAGAAGCCGCCCCGCACTTGCCTTTTTCGTCGCGTTCGCGTGCTTCTGTTTTTCCGCGATGCTGCAAATGGGGTTCTCCATGAAAGACCTTTCAAGCGAAACGATGGGCATTACGATTGCCGTGATGGGGGTATTGCTCGCCGCATGTTCGTTGCTTCTGGCTATGACCATGCTCGTGCGCTCCAACGCCGAAACGATCGCGCTCATGCGTGCAAGCGGCTACCGCCTGCGCGACTACTGGGCGGCGGTTTTGGGCGGTTACCACATTCCCGCTTTTGTCGGGTTTGCGGTGGGAACGGTTTATCAATACGGACTTTTAAAGCTCATGCTCGAGCTTGTTTTCAAGGACGTGGAGATTCCCGATTACTCGTTTGACTTCGTTGTTTTCGGCGTCGTGCTCGCCGTGTTCGTGGTTTTGTACGAGCTGACGACGGTTTTGTTTACGCTTTCCGCGCGCAAAATTTCCATTCGCGCGCTCAGTACGGAGTAATTTTACTAAAAACGGCGTGTTTTTATGCCGTAAGGGGGAACAGTATGTTGTAATATCCCCCCACCGCAATGATATAAAAAAGGCGTGTAAGGCAAATTACGCGCCTTTTTTGCGTTTTCTTTGAAAAAATGCTGTACTTTTTTTTGCGTTTATGTTACAATGTATATGATTTGTAAACCTAGGAGTATTTATGGCAGAAAAGGTTGAGAGCGCATACGGCGCAGAACAAATTCAGGTGCTCGACGGTTTGGAGCATATCCGTAAACGTCCGGGAATGTACATCAGTTCCACGGACGAGCGCGGGCTTCACCATCTTGTCAGCGAGGTCGTGGATAACTCCATCGACGAAGCGCTTGCGGGCTATTGTACCCTCATCAACGTAACGATCAACGCGGACGGTTCCTGCACGGTAGAGGACAACGGTCGCGGCATTCCCACGGCGATCCACCCCAAGGAAAAGATTTCCACAGTGGAAGTCGTATTTACCAAGGTCAACGCGGGCGGGAAATTCGGCGGCGATTCGGGCTACAAGGTTTCGAGCGGCTTGCACGGCGTGGGCGTTAAGGCGGTAAACGCGCTTTCCGAATGGTTGGAAGCGGAAGTTTGCCAAAACGGTCATATCTACAAACAGGTGTATAACCGCGGCGTTCCTCAGCGTTCCCTGCAAATCATCGGCGATACGGATAAGACGGGCACCAAGGTGACCTTCTTCCCCGACGCGGAAATTTTTGAAACGATTATCTTTAAATACGATACTTTAAAGGTTCGCCTCAAAGAGCTTGCCTTCCTCAACAAAGGGCTTACCATTACGCTGTGCGATAAGCGCGGCGAAACGGAACGCAAGGATAGCTTCTGCTACGAGGGCGGTATTCGCGAGCTTGTGGAGGAAATCAACAAGGGCAACCAAACGTTGTTTTCCGAACCCTTATACTTCGAGGCGCAGGACGGCACCACGGTGTGCGAAATCGCCATGCAGTATAACGACGGTTACAACGAAGCGATTTATTCCTATGCGAACAACGTAAACACCATCGACGGCGGTACGCACGTAGAGGGGTTGAAGCTCGCTTTAACCAAGATTATCAACGACGCGGGCAAGCGGCTTAACGTGCTCAAAGACAGTGACAAGCTGACGGGCGAGGACGTACGCGAGGGTATTACCGCAGTCGTGTCGGTAAAGCTCGAAAACGCGCAGTTTGAATCGCAGACCAAGGACAAGCTCAACAACAGCTTTATCCGTCCTTTCGTCAGCAAGTGCGTGGCGGATCGGTTCGGCACCTATATGGAAGAACACCCCGCCGAAGCGCGCGAGCTCGTGCTCCGCTGTATCACGGCGCAAAAAGCGCGTGACGCGGCACGCAACGCCCGCGAGCTTACCCGCAGAAAGGGCGTTCTGGAAACGACAACGCTCCCCGGCAAGCTTGCCGATTGTTCGGACAAGCGTCCCGAGCTTTGCGAAATCTACATCGTAGAGGGCGACTCGGCAGGCGGCACGGCAAAGCAGGGCAGAGACAGGCGCTTCCAAGCGATTTTGCCCCTGCGCGGTAAAATCCTCAACGTGGAAAAAGTGCGTCTCAACCGCGTGCTTGAAAACGCGGAAATCAAGGCGATGATCACGGCGTTCGGCTGCGGCATTTTGGACGACTTCGACGAGAGCAAATTGCGCTACGACCGCATTATCTCCATGACGGATGCCGACGTCGACGGTGCGCATATCCGTATTTTGCTCCTTACGTTCCTGTTCCGCTATATGCGCCCGCTCATCGAGCACGGGCACGTGTACTCGGCAATGCCGCCCCTCTATAAGGCGACGGTAAAGGGTAAAGAGGACGTGTATTTGTATTCCGAAGAAGAGAAGACGGCGTATGACGCCATGAACAATAACAAGGTGGAATATCAGCGTTATAAGGGCTTGGGCGAAATGAGTACCGAACAGCTTTGGGACACCACCATGAACCCCGCGACGCGTACGCTCGTAAAGGTGAGCATGAAGGACGCGATGGAAGCGGATAAAATGTTCTCCATTCTCATGGGCGACAGCCCCGCTCTCCGCAGACAGTTCATCGAAGAGAACGCAACTTTGGTTAAAGACCTCGACATTTAGTTCACGAATTGCCACCTAGTCACAATTAAGCGCGCGGAGCAAAACCACGCTTTTGCGGTAGCGGACACAAGTTGCCGCACACCTGCGGCTGAATGACTGTTGATAGACGGAGTGCAACGCTCCACCGACAAAGAGAAACTAACAGGGAAAGTAGCTCACGAAATTTTCTTCCGCAGAAAGAAAATTTGTGAACTTAAAAGGTATATATATGGCGAAAAAAGAAACGAGCCCCGAGCTCACAGAAGAATTTCGAAAAACGCTCGAAATGACGAAAATTCTCGACGTAGAGGTAAACGACGAGCTGAAAAAATCCTTCATTGCCTATGCGATGGCGGTGAATAAATCGCGCGCCATTCCCGACGTGCGCGACGGTATGAAGCCCGTGCATCGGCGTATTCTCTTCTCCATGCACGAGATGGGATTGTATAACGACAAGGCGTATAAAAAGTGCGCCCGTATCGTCGGCGATTGCATGGGTAAATATCACCCGCACGGCGACAGCTCGGTGTACGACGCCCTCGTGCGTCTCGCGCAGGATTTCAGTATCAACTTCCCGCTCGTGGACGGACACGGTAACTTCGGTTCGGTGGACGGCGATCCCCCCGCGGCTATGCGTTATACGGAAGCAAGACTTTCCAAGCTTGCGGCGGAAATGCTCCGCGACCTCGATAAGGAAACGGTAGATTTCTTCCCCAACTTCGACGGCAACGAAATGGAGCCTGCGGTTCTTCCCGCGCGCTTCCCCAACTTGCTCGTAAACGGGTCGGACGGTATCGCGGTCGGTATGGCGACCAACATTCCGCCTCATAACCTCGCCGAGGTCATCGACGGCACCGTCGCCATGATCGAGAACCCCGAAATCACGGTGGACGAGCTCATGAGCTATATTCCCGCTCCCGACTTCCCTACGGGCGGCATTATCATGGGCAGAAGCGGTATCCGCAAGGCGTACCGCACGGGGCAGGGCAATATCGTCATTCGTTCCAAGTGCGAAATCGAGGAACACGGCACGGGCGGCAACGTGCGCTCGCGTATCGTCGTTACCGAAATTCCCTATCAGGTCAACAAGGCGCAACTCATCGAAACGATTGCGAACATGGTGCGCGACAAGCGATTAGAGGGCATTTCCGATATCCGCGAAGAATCGGGCAGAGAGGGTTTGCGTATCGTCATCGAATGCAAGAAGGACGCCAACGCGCAGGTCGTTTTAAACTCCCTGTACAAGCACACCAATTTGCAGATTTCCGACGGTATCATTTTGCTTGCACTCGTCGAGAACGGCACCGAGCCCAAAGTGCTCAACTTGCGTGACATTTTGGCTTACTACCTCGCGCATCAAAAAGAGGTCATTACCCGCCGTACGCGTTACGAGCTTGCCAAAACGGAAGAGCGCGCCCACATTATCGAAGGGCTTGTTCTTGCGCTTGCGAATATCGACGAAGTCATTCGCATCATTAAAACCTCGCGCGACAAGGTAGACGCTACCGAAAAGCTCACCTCGGCGTTCGAGCTTACCGATAAACAGGCAAACGCCATTTTGGAAATGCGTTTGCAGCGTCTCACTTCGTTGGAGGTGGAGAAGCTCAAAGACGAGCTCGACGCGCTCCATGCGACGATTGCCGATTTGAAGGACATTCTCGCAAACGAGTCTCGCGTGCTCGAAATCATCAAAAACGATTTGCTTGCCATTAAGGCGAAATATCCTTCCGAGCGCAAGACGGAAATTTCCGTGGACTACGGCGCAATCGAGGACGAGGACTTGATTGACGAAGAGGACGTCGTAATTTCCATGACGCACGGCGGCTATATCAAGCGTTTCCCCGTTTCCGAGTACCGCGCGCAAAACCGCGGCGGCGTAGGCATTACCGCGCACCGTCCCAAGGAAGACGACTTTGTGGAGCAGATGTTCGTTTGCTCCACGCATAAGCCCATTTTGCTGTTCTCCAACTTCGGGAAAGTGTACTCCGTCAAGGGGTACGAAATTCCCGAGGCGAACCGCACCGCACGCGGCAGGGCGATCGTCAATATCGTTCAGCTCGACGCGGGCGAGAAAATCGCGGCGATTTTGCCCGTTCTCGAGCAGGGGCACGGCTACCTTGTCATGGCAACGAAAAACGGCGTCATCAAAAAGACGGCAATGCGCGAATTCCACCACATTTTGCGCAGCGGTAAAATCGCTATTAAAATCGTGGAAGGCGACGAGCTCATTTCCGTACAGTTCGCGGGCGGCAAGGACGAAATTATCGTGGCGAGCCACTCGGGCAAGTGTATTCGTTTCTCGGAGAAGGACGTTCGCCCGATGGGCAGAGACACGGTCGGCGTACGCGCTATGAACCTTGCAAAGGGCGACGAGGTTGTGGATATGCTCGTGCTCCGCGAGGGCTACGACATTCTCACGGTTTCCGAAAACGGCTACGGCAAACGCACCGATCCCGAAGATTACCGCTTGCAATCGCGCGGCGGTAAGGGCATTAAGGCGGGCGTGTTCAACGAAAAGACGGGGCGGCTTGTAAATATGAAGCTCGTCAACGACGATTTGGACGTCATGCTTGTCACCTCTGCGGGTATCGTTATTCGTATGCACGCCGAAGCAATTTCGCATATCGGCAGAAATACGCGCGGCGTACGGCTCATGAACGTGCGCGACGGCGTTGTGGCCACCGTTGCAATTACCGAAAAGGACGAAGAAGCGGAAACGCTCGCGCCCGAGGAGACGGCGGCGGATCTCCCGCCCGAAGAGCTTGTAGAAGCGCCCGACACTCCCGACGAAGCTGATACCACCGCTCCCACCGACGGAAACGAAGAATAAATAAGTATTTAAAAAACCCGCGAGTTTCGCGGGTTTTTTACTATGTTTTTTTGTTGTAACTTTTTCTGAAAGGAGAGCGTACCCCTCATTAGTCGGTAATTCCCAATAAATAGTCTGACGAAACGTCGAAGATTTTGCAAAGCTTTTTTAAGTTTTCTATGTCGGGTTGTGTGCGTCCTTGTTCCCAAGAAGCATAACAATTTGCCGATACTTGCAAAAGCAGATATACGTCTTTTTGCGTAAGCCCGCATTCTTTCCGAATTTGTTTTAGTCTCTCATTGAATTTCATAATTACAGTTTCCAATCGATTGGCTTTAAACCGTGGGAGAGAAGATATTCGTTGGTTTTGGAATAGTGTCTGCAACCGAAAAATCCGTTATAAGCGGAGAGGGGAGAAGGGTGGGCGCATTCCAAAATCAAGTGTTTGCTTTTATCGATCAGCGGGACTTTTCTGCGCGCATTGCCGCCCCAAAGGATAAATACGAGGTGCTCCTTTTGCTCGCTTAAAAGTTTTATTACGCTGTCGGTAAACCAACTCCAACCGCAGTTCGCGTGCGAGTTCGCCTGATGCGCGCGCACGGTGAGCGCGGTGTTCAGCATCAGCACGCCCTCTTTCGCCCATTTGGTAAGGTTACCCGATTTGGGCGGATCGTAGCCTAAATCGTCCTTCAACTCTTTCAGCATATTTTCGAGCGACGGGGGCTTGGGAACGCCGTCTTGCACGGAAAAACAAAGTCCATGCGCCTGTCCCTCGTTGTGGTAGGGATCTTGCCCCAACAGCACGACGCGCACTTCCGCAAAAGGCGTATAGCGGAAGCAGTTAAAAATGTCGTACATATCGGGATAGACGGTATGCTGGGAATATTCCTTTTTTAAAAACGCACGTATCTCCTGATAGCGCTCGTCCGCAAACAGCGGGGCGAGCGGTTCTTTCCAATCGCCTAAATCAATCATTTGTTATTCTCCGAGTGCTTTGAAAATATCGCTAAGATGCGATTTCAAGTTAAGTAGGGCAAGCTTTAAATTCTTGCGGAATTGCTCGGTGGTGCTGCCCGAACCGTACACGTCGGAAACGGCTTTCACGCTCACGCAGGGAACGCCCGCATACTTGCAAACTTGCACGATTGCACAGCCCTCCATTTCACGGATATCGCAGCCGAGATCGATGAGCAAATTATGGTCGGCTACGCTGTCGTTAAAGCGGTCGCCCGTGCCGAGCGCGCGGCGGGGAAATTCCATTCCCTTGGGAACGTAAAGCGGCAAAAAGTTTTCCGTTTCGCCGTCGAGCGTGCCCACCTTGGAACCGTTGAGTTGGGTGCAGTCGAAATCGTACTGTACGGCTTTGTCGATTGCGTAGATTTTGGCAACCTCGGTGCTTGCGTTCAGCCCGCCCGCCACGCCGAAGTTTAGCACGATATCCACGCCCTTTGTAATGGCGAGCGCCGCGCCCGCCGCGGCGTTTACTTTGCCCACGCCGCACACGACAAGCAGGACCTCTTGCCCGAACGCTTTCCCGCTGTACATTGTTTTTCCGAGCGCCGTTTGAATGTTTTCTACTTCCATATTGTCGAGCAGAATTTCCGCCTCGCTGTCCATCGCAATCACGCAACCGATCATGTGTATTTCTCCTTGTTTTCTTTATTTTAACACATATTTTGCCGTTTTGCAAGGCGAAACCGTATAAACTTTTTCGGGTTGTCGATAATCCTCCCAAAGGAGGATTTGATGAATCCGTTTGATTTAAAGCCGCAAAAAGCGGACAAGTGTTTTACTTCCTGGAATAAAGTGTTCGTGAAGCCGTACAATAAAAACGAGGTAGACCCGTATACGCGTCTGCGCGTCATTTTAATGTCGGGCACGGAGTTCGAGTCGGTGCGTTTTTCGCACGCCTTTCACCGCCATTGCACGAATAACGACGTGCGTCGTCGCCTTGCGTATATGCGCCGCGGCGAGCAAATTCAGCAAAAGCGCGTTGCGGGACTCAAACCCGCCGACGAGACGATTTTGGAACACACCATCGGTTACGAACAGCTCGCCGTCGATTTGACAGCCAACCTCGCGCTGTCGGAGAAAAACAGCTACGTGAAGAAACAGCTCGATTTCGCGTTGCTCGAAGACTTCGACCACCTGTACCGCTATGCCGATTTGATGGAGCTTGAAAAAGGCGGCGACCCTGCCCGCCTCGTCGGTGACTATACCGAAATCATGCCCGGTCGTCCCACCGTCGCCGAGTACCGCCACCCGTTTGACGACGTGAATTTCTATCTCAATAACTATCTCAACGATACCAAGACCAAGCTCAACGTGAACATTATCACGGCGGCGGAACAACAGACGATGAACTTTTATATGAACGTCGCCAACCTGTACGCGTCTCCTATGGGCAGAAAGCTGTACAACGAAATCGCGATGATCGAGGAACAGCACGTAACGGGCTACGGCGGACTGAAAGACCCCAACGCGACCATGTTCGAAAGTCTGCTGATGAACGAGTACACCGAGTGCTATTTGTACTATTCCTGCTATATGGACGAGACCGACCCGCGCATTAAGAAAGTTTGGGAAATGCACTTCAACGAGGAAGTCGCGCATTTGCACGAGGCGGCGGATTTATTAAAGACTTACGAGGGAAAGGTTTGGCAACAGTGCTTCCCCGACGGCGGCGAATTCCCCGAGCTATTAAAATTCCGTTCACAAAAGGAATACGTGCGCGAAGTGCTCAAAAGCGTGCGCCTGACGGGCGTGGAAGAAGGTTGGGAACCGCTCGACAGCGTGCCCGATACCTTCCGTTATTTCGGCTACAACCGTAAAATCAACGGCGACGTCAATAACGTGGGAACACACTCGGTTATCGTAAAAGCCATTAAGGAGTTCGGTACCGACTGGCGTTTGCAGAATAAGGAACATCCCATAAAAAGCCTTGCCGACAGAAAGCGCGACAACGTGGACGTTGGCAGAGTAAAAGCGAAATAACAGGATAAATGCCCGAATGCTCTTGTGAGCACTCGGGCATAATTCTTGAATTAAGCGCGGTTGACGGAACAAAACGGGTATGGTATAATATATATATGAAAGTGTATTATACGCGCAAACGGGAGAGCAGCGAGGCGTTTATAAAGCGCGTTCTTTGCGAGCGTTACGGCGTGGACAATCCCGAAATCAAACGCGGGGGAAACGGAAAACCTTATCTTGTCAATTCCCCCCTTAAAATTGGCGTTTCGCACAGCGGGGAGCTTACCGCGCTCGCCGTGGGAGATTGCGAGGTCGGGCTGGATATCGAGCTTCGGCGGAATATAAAGAGTTCCGCCATTGTGCGCAGATTAAGCGAAGAGGAGCGGCAAGAGAATTTTTTTAGGCTTTGGACGGCGAAGGAAAGCTACGTAAAATATCTCGGAAGCACGCTTGCGCATATGCTCCCGTCGCTCAAATTTTACGGCGGGGCGCTGTATGAAAACGGTGTTCCCGCGCCCGTATTCCTTACCCATTTCGAAATAGATAATTATTGCTTTACGCTCTGCACCGCGCAGAAGATAGAGGTCGAAACCGAGGAGATTTTATGACGAGAGGCGAACAGGCAAAAAACAATTTTTTACAGGGCTATAACTGTACGCAGGCGGTCATGCTTGCCTTTTCCGATTTGCTCGGGATAGACGAACAGACGATCAAGGCGGTCGCGCTGCCCATGGGCGGCGGCATGGGGCGGCTTCGCCAAACCTGCGGCGGCGTTTCGGGCGCGGTCATGTGCTTGGGGCTTATCTTCCCGCAAAAGAGCAAAAACGAAATGTACGCGCTTGTGCAGGAATTTGCCAAACGCTTTCAAGCAAAAAACGGCAGTATCAACTGCGGGGAGCTGTTGAGCGGTGCGGGGGTGAAAGCGGATACTTCGCCCGTGGCGGAAGCGCGTACGCCCGATTATTATAAAAAACGCCCGTGCCCCGACCTTATCGCCGACGCGGCGGATATTTTGGAGAAGCTGATTGCAGAGCAAACGGCTACGGCATAAAAAGCTTTTAAAAAGCAAATACTTGGTCTATGATGATCAAGCGTATTTGCAGATGTATTCCTATTTTCTTTATGCTGTTTTGTTTGGCGCTCACCCTGTCGGCGTGCGAGGTGGCGGAAATGAGCACGCTTCCCGAACTGACCAAACCGTATACGGGCGTGTACAAGTGCGAAAGCCTTACTTTGGGCGGGGAAGATATGACCGAGAAGTTCCCCAAGCTCGATTTGGAACTGCGCTATAACGGCACCTTTGCGCTCTCCTATGAGGACGAAGAGGGCGGCGAGGGCGAGTATCACGGCAACTACGAGGTGGACGGCGAAGCGGAAGAAATCACCTTTTCGGCAAAATCGGGACTTCGTAGCGCGTCCTTTACTTTCCCTATGGTAAAGGGACGGGTGTTTATCGATTACCGTATCGGCGGCAAGCTCCTTCACGCCGTGTTTGCAATGCCGTAAGGCGATTTTTGTTGACATTTCCCGCGGTTCGCGCTATAATCGAGAAAAAACGGAGATAGATATGTCGGATTGTACGCATAACTGTTCTACCTGCAAGAGCGATTGCAGCTCGCGGGATAAGAAATCTTTTTTAAAGCCGTTGCACCCCGACGCGCGGGTAAAGAAAGTAATTGCCGTGGCAAGCGGAAAAGGGGGCGTGGGGAAATCCCTCGTGACTTCCCTGCTTGCGGTGCGCGCAAAAGCGCAGGGCTTGCGCGTTGCGATTTTAGATGCGGATATTACAGGACCTTCCATTCCGAAGCTGTTCGGCGTGCATGAACGCGCGCGGGGCGAGGAAGGGGAAATTTACCCCGTATACACCAAGAGCGGGTTACAGCTCATGTCCATGAACTGCCTTTTGGAGCACGAGGACGACCCCGTGATTTGGCGCGGTTCGCTGATTGCGGGCGCAGTCACGCAGTTTTGGTCGGAGGTCGTTTGGGACGACGTGGATATCATGTTTATCGATATGCCCCCCGGAACGGGCGACGTACCGCTTTCGGTATTCCAAAGCATTCCGCTCGACGGGATCGTCGTCGTTACCACCCCGCAGGACTTGGTGGAAACCATCGTGAAAAAGGCGGTGAAGATGGCGCGGCTCATGCAAGTGCCCGTTTTGGGACTTGCCGAAAACATGAGCTACTTCGCCTGCCCCGACTGCGGCAAGCATTACGAAATTTTCGGCGCGAGCAAGGCGGAAGCGCTTAGCAAAACCTACGGCATTCCCGCGTTTGCGCGCATTCCCGTAGACCCTGCAATCACCGCGCTTGCGGACGCGGGCAAGATCGAGGAAGCGAACACCGACCCGCTCGCCGAGATATATTTGCAAATTTCCAAATAATTTCATAGCATAGAAAGCAAGGATAGAAAATAAATTCTGCCCTTGCTTTTTTATTGTGCGTTTGATATAATGTAATTGTACAAACAGTCATTTGCGGAGCGTTTATGAGTAAAATACTTTTTTTGACAAGTTCACCGTTTACAAATCCGGGCGGTCCGTTGAACGATTCTTATGGGTTCGTGGACAGACTGAAAAAAGCGACCCGGCAAAATCGCAATGCGTTATTCATTACGGCGTCTCCCGATGATATCGATGGAACGAAACAATTTGCCGAGGGATTTCGTTGGACGGCGAAATTTTCCGATATCGAATTTGATTCTTACAGGATTTTAGATAGACAAACTCAAAATTGCGCGGAAGAGTTGATAAATAAGAGCAACTTTTTGATTTTGGGCGGAGGTCACGTGCCTACTCAGGCGGCTTTTTTTGAAGAAATCAAATTGAAAAGTCTGCTTGAGGGTTTTGAGGGCGTGATTTTGGGAATCAGCGCGGGGAGTATGAATGCCGCTTCCGTCGTATACGCCCAGCCCGAATTGGAAGGCGAAGCAACCGATCCCGCATATAGAAGATTTTTTTCGGGGTTGGGGCTGACGGACTATAATTTACTCCCGCATTACAATTTCACGAAAAACGTAATATTAGACGGAAAGAAGTTATTCGAGGAGATCACCTATCCCGACAGTATGGGGCGCGAGTTCTATGCAATCTGTGACGGGAGTTATCTTTATTCGGAGAATGGAGATGAGCAAATCTTCGGCGAAGCATACCGTATCCATAACGGAACAATCGAAAAATTATAATGCAAAGATAAATCATAATTTGGCGGAAAATAATATGGAAACGATAGAAGTATTTAAGTATCTGCAAGAGCAAATTCATACAACAATAATAGCCACAAATGATGAGAATGGTTTGCCCGTTACTTGTGCTATCGACCTTATGGACTATGACGAAAACGGTCTGTACTTTTTAACAGCAAAGGGCAAAAACTTTTATAAACGGTTAATAACAAACGGCTATCTTTCTCTTACGGGAATTAAAGGCGAAAATACTATGTCTTGCGTTGCTGTGTCCGTTCACGGAAGCGTTAAAGAAATCGGTTTTGAACGGTTACAGAGATTGCTTGATAAAAACTCATATATGTATGAGATATATCCTACCGAACAGGCACGTTCTGCACTTACCGTATTTTGCTTGTATGCAGGTGGTGGAGAATTTTTTGACCTTTCTAAAAAACCAATCGAGCGTTTTTCGTTCTCTTTCGGTGGGAATATAATGCAACCCAACGGATATGTTATAACGGATAAGTGTATTGGCTGTGGAAAATGTTTATCCGTATGTCCGCAAAATTGTATAATATTAGATAAGCAAGCAACGATTATGGAAGTGAATTGTTTGCACTGTGGTAACTGTATGCAAATATGTCCGTCAAAAGCAGTTGCAAGGAAATAATAATTGAACAATAAATTTCAATTTAACGGAGAAGAATTTTGCAATTTAAGGTTTATGAAATGCAAACGAATATATCCAAGATTGAAGACGGGATCGGTATTAAATGTATTCGGTTTGACGAGAGCTTTTTTGAAGAGTATAAACGCATTTATAACGAATGCTTTTATGAAATGAGAAAAAATTTAGACGTAAAACCATATAACTTTTTGTCTGACTATACTCAAATTCAAGATAAATCCCAAGCCATATTTCTCTTGATAGACGATGGTATTTTAGTGGGTTCCGTTGCTTGTTACGGAAATGAAATCGACGACTTGTTTGTAAATAGGCAATATCAAGGGCGCGGAATTGGCAGACAACTTCTTTTATGGGGAATGCGATACATTCGAAGTAAAAATGATTTTCCTATACTTTTACATGTTGCGGCGTGGAATAAAAAAGCCGTACAGCTTTACGAAAGCGTAGGTTTTACAATTACAAAGACTGAAATTATTGTAAGCTAAACTAGCGAAGGGAGGTGAATTTATGACAAAGAAATGTTTGATGTCATTTTTTACATATATCGTTTTTTCGGCGATATGCCTTGTCAGTATGCATCTTATGTTGCTCGCGGACGTCAATAAATATGCGGGCGTGAGTATCGGCAGTGCTATACTTGTAACTTGTTGTATCGTCTACCTCGTTTTTCGTTTTGCTTTACGCCGTTATACCGTACGCCGTTTTGAACGGCGGTTTAAAACGGCTCTGCCGTTTTTGCCCGTTAACGCTATCGGTTGCGGACTTGCCATGAGCAGTCTTTACGTACATCTTGGTGAAGCGCCCAATGTTCTAACTTCGTTTTGCGTTTGGATTGCGTACGCCGTACTCTTTGCCGTCTACTGTTTTCTTGGGAATATTCCACTCTTCAAACGGTTTCCTCGCGCTTGTTTGCTAATCTATGGGCTATTAGTGGTCGTGGCGGGTATTATTGGAATATGTGTTTCTACGGTTATATTTTCGCTCGTGCTCATGATGTTTATTTTGTTCATCACCCATCTTGCAACAATCCTTGTCCGTAGCGTAGATTATATCGAGCATATTCATAACTTGGTTTTGGTTTCCTTTATCGAATTGCTTATCGTCGTTATCGTCGTTTTGATTGTCATTTCGGGAGGCGACGGGTTAGACGGGTTGGACGGAGGCGGAGCAGGTTCCGGCGGCGGGTATCGAGACCCTAAGTATAATCCATACGATTTTGGCGCCACGAACGAGGAAAAGAAGCGTTGGTTGAATAAACAATAGATTTGCATTTGAAGAGCAAAAAGTATAGCCCGTTATCATTCGCAAACGAAGATAGCGGGCTGTTTTTGTGTGATTTGCAAAGCCCTTTTAATTGACATTTCCCGATAGGTTTAGTAAAATAGAATAGTATCATATAATATAACGGAGTAGCAATGGAGCAGAAAGAAAATACCGCAAAAAAGCATTTCCTTAAAAATAAAGGTCAACGGGTGATGTTGATCGGCATTGCCGTGTCCGTTTTGATTTGTGCCGTGCTGTTCAGCATTTTGGGCGTTTATATGAGAAAGAACAGCGGCGCCGCAGTCGACTATATCGGCGAAGAAACGATGCGGGACGCGAGCTATCAGCTCACGCAACGCTATGAAGCGGTTATCGAGCAGCGCCTTTATATGGTGAAAGCCTTAGTGGACGAATACGGCGCTACGGATAGCGAAGAGGAACTCAAACGTTTGAAAAACAGCGCCGAGATACGCGGGTTTAAGTACCTTGGTTTTATGGTCGTCAACGAAGGGCACATCGCCGAGGAAGAGGGCGGAAGAACGATGGATTTTATTCTTGGCGATTTCATCGTCAACGATTTGGTTCCGTTCCGGCAATCGATTTTAGACGGCGAAGAAAAAGTCGCCGTCGGCAGGCAAATCGTCGAAAGGCGCGCGGATAAAGCCGTCGTTTACGGAGAAGAAATTGTTATGTGCTCCGTGCCCGCCACCGAGCACACGATGCCGAACGGCGGAAAAAGCATGGCGCTTGTTGCGGGTATTTCCAGCAAAGATTTTATCGAGATGCTGAACATCAACTCCGAGGAAGACGATGATACGACTGCCTTTATCATCTGCGAGGACGTGCTTGAAAACGGCGAAACCAACTCCTTCGTATTAAACCGCGACGAAAACGGGGGATACAGCAGCTTTTCCGATTTCCTCAGAAACGAGTACGGGAAAGCAAACGGCGTAATCGATACGATTATCGAAGAACTAAACGCAAGCATGAAGAAGGACGAGGCCTATTCCTATATTATCCACATGGACGGGCAGCATAGCCATATGTATTGCAACGCCTTGGCAAAGTCGGAATGGTATCTCGTAACACTCACAAACAATTCCGATTTAGACGAAGCAGTACAAACGCTCAATAATCAATGGCTGGTTATGACGGTGATTTCGGTGTGCGCGGTCGTTGCGATTTTGGTTGTCGTGTTCCTCATTTTCCGCCATTACAACAAGCAAACGCTCATGCAGCTCGAACACGCGCGGGAGGATGCGATTTACGCGAACAAGGCAAAGAGCGAGTTCCTTTCCAATATGTCGCACGATATCCGCACGCCCATGAACGCAATCGTCGGCATGACCGCTATCGCCACGGCGAATATCGATAACAAGCAACAGGTACAGGATTGCTTGAAGAAAATTACGCTTTCGAGCAAGCACCTTTTGGGGCTTATCAACGACGTGCTCGATATGTCCAAGATAGAGAGCGGGAAGATGACGCTGAATTTGGAACGCATTTCCCTGCGCGAAATCATGGACGGAATCGCAACCATCGTACAGCCGCAAATCAAGACCAAAGAGCAGAAGTTCGACGTCTACATTCATAATATCTTGACCGAGAACGTGTATTGCGACAGTGTTCGTCTCAATCAAGTGCTTTTGAACCTGTTGTCCAACGCCATTAAATACACTGCCGAGCAAGGCTCGATCGAGGTAGCGC
>CAMWUS010000002.1 GCA_947177495.1 uncultured Clostridia bacterium | reverse complement strand
CAGTTGAATGTAGTACTCTTCCAAACCGACTTTGTTCTTTTTCACTTCCGACACGGTATACCCTTCTTCTAGCAGGCATTTAACGATCGCTTCCGTGTCGTCCACGTCATACACGCGGATACAATCTTCTTCGAGTTTTGCGTTGCCGAATTTCTTTTGCAGAACCGCTTTTGCCCACGGCATGTCGTTGGTTTTAAGCGACACAAACACGCGAGAGCGGGCGTCCATCTCTTCGGCGGAAAGCTCTTGTATCATTCTGCCCTGCCGAATGATGCCGTAATGCGTGGCGATTTTTTCGAGCTCGCCTAAGATGTGCGAAGAAATCAAAACCGTGCAGCCCAAGTTCTGCGTAATGTCTACGAGGATCTCGCGCATGATGCGCATGCCGTCGGTATCCAAGCCGTTGATGGGCTCGTCGAGAATTAACAGAGCGGGGTCGCCCAGAAGTGCCATTGCAATGCCGATGCGCTGTTTCATGCCGAGCGAACAGCTCTTGAATTTAATGCGGGCATTGTCTTCCATGCGTACGATTTTTAATACGCGGTTGATTTCTTCCGCGCGGTTCTCGATCCCGAGGTTGAGCGCCTGCATCATCAAATTCGCCCAAACACTCGAATTGGGGAAGCACCCCGCGCTCTCGATCAAAGCCCCTACGCGTACCCTTACGCCTGCGTCGGAATAGTCTCTGCCGAACAGCTTAATTTCGCCTTGATCGGGCACGAGATGCCCGCAGATAAGTTTTTCGGTCGTGGACTTGCCCGAACCGTTCTCGCCGATAAATCCGTAGATACTGCCCACGGGAACGGTCATGTTCAGATTGTCTACCGCGTACATGCCGCGAAAACTTTTGGATAAATTTCTGATTTCGATTGCGTTCATGATGATCTCCTTTCCGTTTCAGCTAGGGCAATTATATGTCGGCTGCATTTCTTTTCCGTTAATCTTTTATCAAATATTTGTATTTATTTTGTTAAAAAATTGTAACTGCTGTTTGCGCACCCCGCAAATTCGGTTTACTTTTTTTGAAAAATCAATTAAACTGTATATGACTTTAAACAAACCGAGAAAGTATGACGACACAAAAGTTTAACCACCTGCTTCAAAAATCCAAAACGGACAAGCGGGCGTGGGAAGAAATTCATAAAGAATATTATCCGATTTTGATTTACCATCTCAATCGGCGGTTTGGTAATCTCATTTCCGCGGAAGACATTGCGCAAGACGTTTTTGTGTCGCTTATCCCTATGGAAAATTTCGGATACATAGAAGCTCCCGAAATTTGGCTTCGTAAGGTGGCGAATTTTAAGGCGATAGACAGCATCAAATACCGCCATGAGGAAGAACCCATTCCGGAAGACTATCCCGTTCCCGTTCGGTTCGACCAGCTCGATTTGACGGAAGACGTTAAAAAAAGCTTGTCCTATGTGGACAAGCAAACGCGGGAAATGATCTATTTACACTTTTGGGAAGGATACACCGAAACGGAAATTGCGAAGATTATGCATATGAACCCCGTCACCGTGCGGGTGAGAATATACAGGGCTTATCTTAAAATAAAAAAATATTATTGATTTTTTTGCATTTTTTTGTAACATTTTGCCTCTTTATATCGACTGTATATATAGAGGCACTTTTTTTATGCCTTTTATTGCTCACACGCAATACTTTCATGGGAACAGCGGGTAGATCTTTTACCCGCTGTTCTTTTTTGTATTACTTTAATCCGCACTCCTTTGCCAAGGCGGAAAAGGCGGGAAGGGAACGCTTGATCATTTCATAATCTACACAGGTGGAAATGCGCACGTAGCCCTTTATTCCGAAGCTGTCGGACGGGACGAGCAGAAGCTCGTGTTTTTTCGCCATTTCGCAAAATGCGGTAGCGTTTTCGAGCGGGCTCTGCATAAACAGATAGAACGCGCCCTGCGGAAGTACGCAGGTGAAGCCCGCTTGCGTTAAAGCGTTGTACAATAAATCGCGGTTGCGTTCGTAGGCGTGAATGTCGCCCGATTGCCCCAACAGCTTTGCGCATACCCGTTGAAAGAGCGCGGGCGCACACACGTAGCCGAGACTGCGCCCCGCTCCGCACACGGCTGAAAAAATTTCTTCGCTCCCCTCGCACGCAGGCGCAACGGCGATATATCCGATTCGCTCGCCCGCAAGGGAAAGCGATTTGGAAAAGGAATAGCACACGATCGTGCTCGGATACAGCGCGGGAATATAGGGCACCTTTGCGCCGTAGGTGAGCTCGCGGTACGGCTCGTCGGCGATGATGTAAATGGGCTTTTTATATTGCTTGCTCTTTTCGGTGAGCAAGCTTGCAAGCGCTTTCAACTCCTCTTCGCCGTACACCGCTCCCGTGGGATTGTTGGGGGAATTGACGAGCACCGCCTTGGTATGTTCGTTGATTGCCGCCGCAAGCGCGGGAATATCGATATGGAAATTGCTATCCGTGCACACGGGGACGACCTTTCCCCCCGCCTGTTTGATAAACACGTTGTATTCGGGGAAGCAGGGTGTGAGCACGATAAACTCGTCACCCTCTTCGGCAAGCGCGTGGAAGGTGACGGTGAGCGACGCCGCCGCGCCGCAAGTCATGTATATAAGCTCGGGGCGCATGGGCACGCCGAACGTTGCGGTGATATAATCGGATACCGCTTGGCGCACT
Source organism: uncultured Clostridia bacterium (assembly GCA_947177495.1). Taxonomy (GTDB): domain Bacteria; phylum Bacillota; class Clostridia; order Christensenellales; family Borkfalkiaceae; genus Gallimonas. The sequence goes on along the minus strand of CAMWUS010000002.1, from coordinate 25,671 downwards.
TCGGGCGCGCCCGCCGCAGAGGTATAGCCGTGTAATTTTTCCGACGGAAGTTCACGGAGCAGGTGTTCGATTTCCTGCCGTACGCCGTCTGGCGCGGGTACGCTCGGGTTGCCAAGAGAAAAATCGTACACGTTCTCCCGCCCGATTTGCTTTGCGCGCTGATTGCCGTATTCGAAAATTTCACGAATTACCGACCGCTCTTCTCCGAGCTTTTGCATTTTTTTGTTAAGCATCTTGCAACTCCTTTTCGGTGCGTATAAGTTATAATTACTTGCGCGGAGCAAAGCCGCGCTTTTGCGGTAGCGCCCCCAAGTTGCCGCACACCTGCGGCTTACTGACTTTTGATAGACGGAGTACAGTGCTCCATCGACAAAGAGAAACCAACAAGGATAGTAGCTCACGTCCCGCCGCACGTATTCGTTGCCTAAGGCGGCACGAGCGCGGAGCGCGAAGTACTTTTTTCGTCTTGCGAAAAAAGTGTGAACTTACAAATATTTTTTCAAAAATTGTCCCGTATAGCTGTTGGGAACTTCCGCGACCTCTTCGGGCGTGCCCGTGCAGAGAATCATGCCGCCGCCGTCGCCGCCCTCGGGACCAAGGTCGATGATATGGTCGGCAACTTTGATAACGTCGAGATTGTGTTCGATAACGAGCACGGTGTTGCCGCCCTCGCGCAAGCGCAACAAAATTTGCACAAGCTTTTCCACGTCGTAACTGTGAAGCCCCGTCGTGGGCTCGTCCAGAATATAGAACGTTTTGCCCGTGGAACGGCGGGACAACTCGGTAGCAAGCTTTACGCGTTGCGCCTCGCCGCCCGACAGCGTGGTGGAGCTTTGTCCGAGTTTGATATACCCCAAGCCCACCTCGTTGAGCGTGCTTATCTTGTGATAAATGGAAGGCAGAGGTTTGAAGAACTCGCACGCCTCCTCTACCGTCATCTCCAACACGTCGGAGATAGATTTGCCCTTGTACTTGACTTCGAGCGTTTCGCGGTTGTAGCGCTTCCCGCCGCACACTTCGCAGGGCACGTACACGTCGGGCAGGAAGTGCATCTCGATTTTCATGATGCCGTCGCCCTGACAGTTCTCGCACCGACCGCCCGCCACGTTGAAGGAGAACCGCCCTTGCTTAAAGCCCATTGCCTTAGCGTCGGGCGTCTGCGCGAACAGGTCGCGGATATTGGTGAACACGCCCGTATAAGTCGCGGGGTTGGAGCGCGGCGTTCTGCCGATGGGAGATTGGTCGATTGCGATCACCTTGTCGAAATGCTCGATTCCCGCAAACGCGCCGTGCTTGCCCTCGGGCAATCTGCCGCCGCCCAAATTATTGGAGAGCACGGGCAAAATAATTTCGTTGACGAGGGAGGATTTTCCCGAACCGCTCACCCCCGTGACCGCGGTGATAAGCCCCGCGGGAATTTCCGCCGTAATGCCTTTGAGGTTGTTTTGGCGGCAATCCTCTACCCGCAAAAACCGCCCGTCGCCTTTCTTGCGCACGGAGGGCACCGCGATTTTTCTGCGCCCCGCGAGGAAGTCGCCCGTGATCGAGCGCGGCTCTTTCATAATGTCTTCCACCGTGCCGCACGCAACGACTTCGCCGCCGTGCACGCCCGCGCCCGGTCCGATGTCTACAATGTAGTCCGCCGCCCGCATGGTGTCCTCGTCGTGCTCCACCACCAACAGCGTGTTGCCGATGTCGCGCAAGCCCTTTAAGGAATTGAGCAAACGCTCGTTGTCGCGTTGGTGAAGCCCAATGCTCGGCTCGTCCAAAATGTACAGCACGCCCGTGAGCGCACTGCCGATTTGCGTGGCAAGACGAATGCGCTGGCTCTCCCCGCCCGACAGCGTTGCCGCGCTTCTGGCAAGGGTAAGATAGTCTAAGCCGACGCCGATGAGGAAGTTGATACGCGTGCCGATTTCCTTTAAAATGATATCGGCAATGGCGTGTTGCGTGGGGGTGAGCTGCAAGCCGTTTAAAAACGCTTTGAGCTGCGTGACAGGCATTTCGCAAACCTCTGCGATGTTCTTACCCCCTACCGTGACCGCGAGTGCCTCTTTCTTTAAGCGTTTACCGTGGCATGCGGGACAATCCGACGTGCGCATATAACGCTCGATATCCCACTTGACTCCCACCGAAGTCGTCTGCGAATAACGCCGCTGTAAATTGTTCACGAAGCCTTCCCACGCGCTCTTATACGAGGAATGGAAGGACTTGGTGCGATAGTCCATGTCGATCTTTTCGCCGCCGTTTCCGTACATGAGCAAATCGAAAACGTCCTTGGGAAGCTCGGACACGGGTACGTCCAAAGAGAACCCGTAGTGCTTGGAAAGCGCACCCAAATACATTTGCGTAACGGAAGAAGAATCGAGGTTCCAACCGCTGATTCTGATTGCCCCGTCGCGGAGCGATTTGCTCTTGTCGGGGCAGATAAGGTCGGCGTCCACCATTTGACGGAAGCCCAAGCCCGTGCATTCGGGACAAGCCCCCCAAGGGGTGTTGAACGAGAACAGACGGGGTTCGATTTCTTCAATCGAAATGCCGCAGTCGGGGCAGGAATAGCGCGAAGAGAACAGCGTTTCCTCACCGTCGCAGTCGATGACAACGAGCCCGTCGGCGAGCTTCAATGCCGTTTCCAAACTGTCGGTCAAGCGCTTTAAAATTCCCTCTTTTACGACAAGGCGGTCGATGACCACGGAGATGGTATGCTTGATATTTTTTTCGAGCTTGATCTCTTCCTGCAAGTCGTACACGATACCGTCTATCTTGACGCGCGCATAACCGCTCTTGCGGTAGCCCGCAAGCTCTTTGACGAACTCGCCCTTCTTGCCGCGCACCACGGGCGCGTTGACGAGAATTTTGCTCCCCGCGGGCATTGCCATCACGCGGTCGGCGATTTCGTCTACCGTCTGACGGCGGATTTCCCTACCGCACTGCGGGCAGTGCGGAACGCCCGCGCGCGCAAACAGCAAACGCAAATAGTCGTAGATTTCCGTCACGGTGCCCACCGTGGAACGGGGGTTGTGCGACGTGGTTTTTTGGTCGATGGAAATGGCGGGAGAAAGTCCGTCGATGCTCTCCACGTCGGGCTTTTCCATCATTCCCAAAAATTGACGGGCATAGGAAGACAAGCTCTCCATATACCGCCGCTGTCCTTCGGCAAAAATCGTTTCAAATGCAAGCGTACTCTTGCCGCTTCCCGAAAGCCCCGTGAGCACGGTAAGGCTTCCGCGCGGAATGTGTACGTCGATATTTTTTAAGTTGTTTTCTTTGGCGCCTTTTACGTAAATTTCTTCTTTCATATTTTACCTTATCTTCCTACGCAATTCCGCAATCGCCTCTCGTATCTCGATTGCGCGTTCGAAATCGAGCTGCGCCGAAGCCACCTTCATGAGCGCTTTGAGTTTTTCGATTTCCTCGGGAATGTCCTTCATCTTAATATCGCCCGTGCGCTTAGGCTTGCCCGTAATGCCGAGCGTGGAGCCGATGTCTTTGATAATCGTTTTGGGAACAATGCCGTGCTCCTCGTTATACTTTTGCTGCACGGCGCGGCGACGGTTGGTTTCGCCGATAGCCCGTTCCATGCTCCCCGTCTTTTCGTCCGCGTACATGATAACGCGCCCTTCCGCGTTTCGCGCGGCGCGCCCGATCGTCTGTACGAGGGAAGTTTCACTACGCAGGAAGCCCTCTTTATCCGCGTCGAGAATGGCGACGAGACGAACCTCGGGCAAGTCCAATCCCTCGCGCAACAAGTTGATGCCGCACAGCACGTCGAACTCGCCCGCGCGCAGTCCGTTGATAATGTCGATGCGCTCCAAGGTATCCACGTCGGAGTGCATATAACGCACTTTTATTTTGTTCTCTTTGAGGTAGTCGGTAAGGCTCTCCGCCATGCGCTTTGTAAGCGTGGTGACGAGCACCCTTCCGCCCGCTTGCACGACGGAGCGGATTTCGCCAAGCAAGTCGTCGATTTGTCCGCGCGTGGGACGAATTTCGACGGGAGGGTCCAAAAGCCCCGTGGGGCGAATGAGCTGTTCCACCACCTGCCCCGCTTCACCCAGCTCGTAGGGCGCGGGCGTTGCCGATACGCAAATGAGTTGCGGAACGCGCTCGTCAAATTCGTCGAAAGTCAAGGGACGGTTATCGTATGCGGAGCGCATACGGAAGCCGTAGTCCACGAGGTTGGTCTTTCGCGCAAGGTCGCCGTTGTACATGGCGCGTATCTGCGGAATGGTCATGTGGCTCTCGTCGATAAAGACGAGGAAGTTTTTGGGGAAATAGTCGAGCAAGGTAAACGAGGGCTGCCCCGGCGATCTGCCGTCGAAATAGCGGGAGTAATTCTCCACGCCCGAGCAGTAGCCGATTTCCCGCAGCATCTCCAAATCGTGCTCGGTGCGCTGGCGCAGGCGCTGCGCTTCAAGCAGTTTGCCCGCGTCCTCGAACGCTTTCACTTCGCCCTGCAAATCCTCTTCGATGACGGCAAGCGCACAGCTCAGCCGTTCGCTTCCCACCGCGTAATGGCTTGCGGGGAACACGACTGCGTGTTTGAGCTCGGAAATAATTTTGCCCGTTACGACGTCCTCTTCGCCAATGCGGTCGATTTCGTCGCCGAAAAATTCTACGCGAATGGCGACCTCGGAATTGGACGCGGGGAAGATCTCCACCACGTCGCCGCGCACGCGGAAAGTGGAGCGTTTGAAATCCATATCGCCGCGGGAATAGTGGATTTCCACCAAGCGGCTTAAAAGCTCGTCCCGCGAAATTTCCTGCCCCGGGCGCAGGGAAATGCCCAAGCGGAAAAACTCTTCGGGCGCACCCAAGCCGTAGATACAGGACACGGAAGACACGACGATGACGTCGTCGCGCTCGCCCAACGAACAGGTGGCGGCGTTGCGCAGTTTGTCGATTTCGTCGTTCATCGAGAGGTCTTTTTCAATGTAAGTATCGGTGGAGGGAATGTAGCTCTCGGGCTGATAATAGTCGTAATAGGATACGAAATACTCCACGCGGTTTTCGGGGAAAAAGGCACGGAACTCGTTACACAGCTGCGCCGCGAGCGTTTTATTGTGCGCGATGACAAGCGCGGGACGCCCCACGTTTTGAATGACGTTTGCCATGGTAAACGTCTTTCCGCTTCCCGTAACGCCCACAAGCACTTGCGTGCGGATACCGTCCAAAACGCCCTCCGTTAAACGGCGGATGGCTTCGGGCTGATCTCCCGTAGGCGCGTAGGGAGCTTTTAATTGAAAAGGATGATGTTCGAGTTCTTTCATATAATAACGAATTGCGAAAATAGGCACAAACTTTTGTTTGTGCCTATTTTATCGCGTTTGCAAAAGAAAGTCAAGGGATTTGCCCCCCTAATTGAAAATGAGTTTTAAAATAACGCCGATGAGAAAGGTGATGACCGCGCCGACTGCGGCAACCCCCCAACGGAACACGACGGCGCGCCTGCGCTTTAAGCTCTCGCGGCGGTAGGCAAGCCCCGCGCCGTGCATATGCACCACGTACACGGTTTCGCCTTTGCGCTCGGAAGAAATCAAATCGAAATAGCCGTCGAGTTCGAGAGAGCGGAGCACGCGTTCGAGTTTTTCCTCGGTATAGCCTGCACGCGGCGGGAGTACGGCAAGCAGTTCCGAGGGGGCGGCAAGAAAGCGTTCTTTCCCTGCCGCGAGCGTAAACACGGCCCCCATGACCTCGTTTTCTCTACGGCTAAGCGTATCGGAAATCATGAGGCAAGGGCGGCGATCAGCCACGCCGCAAGCGATCCGAAGAACCCGCCCGAGAAGCCCCCCGCCAGGGCAAGTAGTAGTGAATCTCTACGGCGGCGCATCGCTTCCCCACGCTCCCGCCGTAGCCGCTCGGTATACAGTCTGCCCTCGGGAAGCGGGCGCAGGCAATACTCCCCTTCCTCCGCATAGCCGACTTCGATATATTTTCCGTCCTCCAAATAGTTGAGCATGGCGCGCAGAGTTGCGCCGTCCACACCGCACGCGGGAGGCAGACTTTTCAGTAGCTCGCTTTCTTCTACGAGCTTGAAGCTCCCCTTTTCGCACATACCGTTTATGACGGTGAGGAGACTACCCGTTCTCTCGTCCAACATATCGTTTCAAGTATGGGCGAAAGCGTTAAAATGTATACTCCGCGCCCGTCGTAAGCGACAGGCGCGGAGTTTTGGTTTTGGGATTATAAAATTATTTAATTGAGCAGTGCGTTGATCGGGCTGTTTTCGTAGAGGTAGCCGCCGAGCGAGGAACCGCGGATTGCGCTTTCTATCTTCATGAAAATATCGGACAGAGTAGTACCGATTTCGCCCAAGCCCTCGGCGACGCCGTTTGCAAGCGCGAACACGCCCGCGTCGAACCCGCACACGATAACCAACATTACGGCAAAGGAAATAACCGCCATGACGCAACCGTCGATCGCTCTTCCGATGCGCCCTCTTTCCACCATTTTAAGGGGAATGCACAACAGGAAGTTGAGCCCCATGAACACGGCGACGAGCAGAAACGTAAAGACGAACGAGACGATGAAGAACGCGAGCAGGAAGCCCACGACGCTCCCCAAGGCACCGCTCAATCCTGCGGAAAGTTTTGCGACGAGCCCGTTCAAGAAGCCCCAATTCAGCACGCCGTAAACCGAAAGTATGAGCGCGCCGAACACAAATACGATTGTCAGCAAAGTTTGCAGGGTGCACAAGAATCCCAAGCGGTAGCCGCCGCGCACCATTAAAAGCACGATGGAAACAAGGAGCAAGTCGAGCGCGTATTTCTGCCCGAAGTAAATCCAAATCGGGTTTTGGTAAATCACATCAAGCGCTTCAAGCGGAGCAACGTATTGCATGACGGTGAGTGCGGATGCCGCAATAATGACGAGATACAATACTACAGCAAACAAAGCGGTGAACGCACCGAACACGCGGTCGAGAATGCGCACTCCCAAGGGCGGTGTTTTTTGATTGATGAGCACGTGCCGCAAAAAATGAGAACCGACAAGGATGAGAGCCGCGCCTACAAACAGGATCCCTGCCGCCACGGCAAACCCGACGATTCCCGTCAACCCACTCCCGAAGAGCGGAACAATAAGGGTAAGCGCAAAGAGCAACAGTATTTGATAGGGCGTCCATTTCATGCGGACGAATCTGCGGAACGCGCCGTAAGTGAACGTCCCGAGCACGATTGCTCCGCCCACTGCGCCACAAATCACTATTATCATTTTTGCACCTCCTTCTTTATTCACAAATTTTTCGTTCCGAAAAATTTCGTGAGCTTGTAGCTCTGTTCTTTCAATTTGGTTACAGAAGCGTTGCGCTCCGTCTATCCCAAGTCAGTAAGCCGCAAGTGTGCGGCAACTTGTGTCCCGCAGCGGCGGGGTGAGCCTTGCGTTATGCACAACAAGCCAGTGGCTTGTGTGCGCAAGGCAAACTAAGCGAGCGGGATGCGAGCGTGACCGTAACGCCGCTCTCCCTTGGTGGCGTTAGACACCCGCCTCGCGGAAAGTGATTACTTATTAAAGTTATCTTTCAGCGAGACGATTTCCGATAAAATCAGCTTGCCGTTTTCCGTGCACTTTTTGTAGTAGCCCGTACGCATGAGTTGGAACGCTTCCCCCTCTTGCGCCTGCGCGAGGAACGGTTCCGCTTTTGCCGAAAAGATATGTTCGCTGTCGAGGTTCATGCGTTCGGAGAAATCCTGCCCCGCGTAGTCCGCGTCTTTAAGCAAGTGCTCGTATTGCCGAAGCTCCGCATCCACACACGTGGCGGCGTTCACCCAATGCAACACGCCCTTTGCTTTAATTCCGCTCGTGTCGTTCCCGCTGCGCGAATCGGGGAAGTACGTGCATTTGATTTCCGTCACTTCGCCGTTCTTGTCCGTGACCGCCTCGTCGCAACGGACGATGTAGGCGTTTTTCAGCCGCGCATATCCGCCGATTTTCAAGCGGTGATATTTGGGCGGAGGATCGAGCGAGAAGTCGCTCTTTTCGATATACAGGGTGTTCCCGAACAAGATTTCGCGCTTGCCTGCTTCGGGGTCGGTTTGGTTGACGTCGAATTCAACGTTCTCCTCTCCCTCGTAATTTGTAATCGTCAATTTGAGCGGGTCGACAACCGCCATCGCGCGGGGAGCGTGCGCGTTGAGATAGTCACGTACGACCGCTTCGAAGTAGCCGATTTCGCATTCGGAATTCGCCTTGGCAACGCCTGCGCGCGCGCAGAAATCGCGAATCGCCTCCGCGGGAATACCGCGGTTGCGAAGCCCTGCGAGCGTGGGCATACGGGGATCGTCCCAGCCGTGTACCGACTTGTCCTCGACGAGCTTTTTGAGGTACCGCTTGCTCATGACGAGATTGGTAAGATTGAGTCTTGCGAATTCGATTTGGCGGGGCTTGGGAGCAAACCCGAGCGTAATGCCTACCCAATCGTAAAGCGGGCGGTGATCCTCGAATTCGAGCGTGCAAAGCGAGTGCGAAACGCCCTGCAAATAATCGCAAATGGGATGCGCATAGTCGTACATGGGGTACACGCACCACTTATTTCCCGTGCGGTGATGCTCCGCGCGCAGGATTCTGTAAATGACGGGGTCGCGCAAATTGATGTTGGGAGACGCCATGTCGATTTTTGCGCGCAAGCACTTTTCGCCGTCCGCATATTTGCCCGCCCGCATCTCGCGGAACAAGGTCAAATTCTCCTCGGGCGTGCGGTTGCGATAAGGGCTTTCTTTGCCCGGCTCGGTGAGCGTGCCGCGCGTTTCGCGAATCTCGTCTGCACTCAAATCGCACACGAACGCTTTGCCCTCGCGAATGAGCCGTTCGGCGTATTCGTAAATGGTATCGAAAAAGTCGGACGCGTAGACCTCCTTGTCCCACTTGTAGCCAAGCCACGCAATGTCCTTGCGAATCGCGTCTACGAATTCCGTTTTTTCCTTAGACGGGTTGGTGTCGTCGAAAAAGAGGTTGCAGCTGCCGCCGTAGCGCCCCGCCGCAGAGAAATTGACGAACATGCTCTTTGCGTGCCCGATATGAAGATATCCGTTGGGCTCGGGCGGGAAACGCGTTTTAATTGCGCTTACTTTCCCTTCCGCAAGATCCGCTTCAATGATTTGCTCGATAAAATTCGTCGCTTCCGCCATGCCGAACTCCTCACGCCGCTCCAATCGTAATTTGCGTTTGCGGCGTTTTTCACTTGTACGACTTATCTGTACCGCTCTATTATACCACATTCTCCGCGAAAATGATACTCTTTGTACGGGATTTTTCAAATTTGCTTCACTTTATTTTTCCCCGCCGCCCCGAACGCTTGACGAAATTTGGATAAAATGTTAAGATAAGGAACGGTTGGAAAAAGCTTGCTGTGCCCGTCGTTACAATATTTTCCGCGAGGAGGGTTGCCCTCCGCTGCGGGACACAAGTTGCCGCACACCTGCGGCTGAATGACTTGGGATAGACGGAGCGCAACGCTCCTGCAACCAAATTGAAAGAAGAAAGAAATTAGCTCACGAAAATTTCTTTCCCAAAAGAAATTTTGTGAACCTGAGGTGATTTATGGAAAAAAGAGCGGTTACCATGGAAAAACTCGTTGCGCTGTGCAAGGCGCGCGGCATCATCTTTCCCGGCAGCGAAATTTACGGCGGTATGGGAAACACGTGGGATTATGGTCCCGTAGGCGTGGAAATTAAAAACAATATTAAACGCGCTTGGTGGAAGCGCTTCGTGCAAGAGAGCGACAATTCTTTCGGCGTAGACGCGGCGATCCTCATGAACGCGCGCGTTTGGGAAGCGAGCGGACACACCGTGTCTTTCTCCGACCCCAAAATGGACTGCAAGGAATGCAAGAGCCGCCACCGCGCGGACACCCTCATCGAGGCGCATTCCAAGGGGAAAGTAAATCCCGACACCATGACCAACGAGGAAATGGAAAACTACATTCGCGAGCATCAGGTACACTGCCCCATTTGCGGCAAATTCAATTGGACGAATATCCGTACCTTTAACCTCATGTTCGAAACCTCGCGCGGCGTGACCGACGAGAGTCAGAACAAAATTTATCTGCGTCCCGAAACGGCGCAGGGCGAGTTCGTCAACTTCCTCAACGTACAGCGCACCACGCGCGCGAAAGTTCCCTTCGGTATTGCGCAGATCGGGAAAGCGTTCCGCAACGAAATTACGCCGGGGAACTTCATTTTCCGCACCATCGAGTTCGAGCAGATGGAACACCAATGGTTCTGCAAAGAGGGTACCGACGTAGAATACTACAACACCTTTAAGGAAAAGGCTTGGCAGTTCCTGCTCGACTTGGGCTTCAAGGCGGAGCACTTGCGGTTTAAAGACCACGACAAGCTTGCGCACTACGCGAAAGCCGCGTGCGATATTCAGTACGACTTCCCCATGGGTTGGAGCGAGCTGAACGGCATTCACAACCGTACCGACTACGACCTGAGTCGCCATCAGGAATACTCGGGCAAGACGATGACCTACGTCGACCCCGTAAACGGCGAACGCTTTATCCCCTACGTTATCGAATACTCTATCGGCGCCGACAGACTTATGCTTGCCGCGCTTTCCGAAGCGTACGACGAGGAAACGTTGGAGGGAGGCGAAGTACGTAACGTGATGCGCTTCCACCCCGCAATCGCCGCGTACAAGGCAGCGGTGCTTCCCCTGCAAAAGAACCTCGCGCCGCAGGCAAAGGAGCTGCTTGCAAAGCTCAAAAAGCACTTCAACGTCATTTACGACGAGGCGGGTTCCATCGGCAAGCGTTACCGCAGACAGGACGAAATCGGTACCCCCTACTGCATTACCATCGATTTCGACACGCTTGAAAACGGCACCGTGACCGTACGTGACAGAGACAGCATGGAACAAATCCGCTTGGATATCAACGGCGTGATTGCTTTCTTAACGGAAAAAATCGCGTTCTGACAAAATAATCTTTTACCCGCCGTAAGGCGGGTTTTTTTTGTTGCGAAATTTTTCGTGCGCACCCGCGCTTTCCCAAATTTTAATTACTTGTAAAACCTGTGTAAAAGTTTGGTAAAAGGGTCATAAACAGCTATGGAATTCTTGACAAGATTTTTTCGTTTTCCTATACTTGTGAAAAAATTTCGGAAAAGGAGGGGAGCATGATTGCAAATTGGCTGTTGATTTACGTGATCTTTGTCGGCATTTCGTTTTTGCTGTACACGCCCAAGCTCGTGCAGTTTTTCTATGCCTTTCAAAAACCGCAACACAAAAACGCGACTGCTCTGCGCAAAATTTCCCTCGTGATTCCCGCGCTCGACGAAAGTAAAGTCATCGGCGACTTGTTCGACTCGGTGGACAAGCAGACCTATGACAAAGAACACTTTACTGTAAACGTGATTGTAAAAGACGCGCAAGATCCCACCGTAGAACTTGCAAAGGCGCGCGGCTACAACGTGTTCGTGGTGCCCGAGCAGACCTGCAAGGGCGAGGCGCTCGACGGGTATTTTAAACAGGTAGCAAGCGGACTTGCCGCATACGACGCGTTTGTCATTATCGACGCGGATGCCGTGCTTGCACCCGACTATGTGAGCGAACTCAACGGCGCACTCGAATATCAGGTAGACATTTTTCTTTCGCGGAAATTTATTAAAAACTATCTCGGCGACCGCTCCTGCCGCACGGTGTTCTCCAACTGTTCCGCGCTTACCTATCCCATGATCGACGACCTCGGCAACAACTACCGCACACGGCGCGGATTGCCCGTGAATATGTGCGGGCAGGGTTTGATGGTGCGGCGGGAAGTGATTGAGAAATTGGGCGGGTGGCCCTACCGAACCTTGACGGAAGATTACGAGCTGAAACTCGACAGCGTGCTGAAAGGATTTCAGTCGATGTACTACCCTTATGCGATTATTTACACGGAAGAAGTGCTTCGTCACAAGGAGAGCTACAACCGACGTCTTAGGTGGGTAACGGGATTTTCGCAATGCGACAAAAAATATAAAAAACAAGTGAAACAACGCATTCACCGCGAGCGCGCCCCCTATGCGGAATGGTTCGATTGTTGCTTCGCGCTCGTGCCCATTATCATGTTTATCGTCACTACGATCGCGGTCATGGTAGGTGGTGCGGCGCTTGCCGTGCGTTACGCCGTGCAGGGAAGCGAACTTTGGACAAGCGCGGTGAAATGGCTTATCGTTCTGCCCTTCCTCGTGATGTATGGGTTGGTATTCTGTTACTGCTCGCTCGCAATGGCGGCTTACCGCGACGTATTCAAACCCCTCTCTATTGGTGAAAAAATCGGTACTCTGCTCTTTGCGCCCCTGTTCATGTTGGAGTACTTCCCCATCTACATTCAAAGCCGTATCCGCGCGCGCAAGGGCATGAAATGGGAGCCGACAAAACACGTGGAATACAGCGGCGGCGTGCAGAGCACGGCGGAAAAACAGCTTGCAAAGGTCGGGCAGGAAGAGCATGAACGGTAAAAAATATCAGAAAATTCAGGCGATCCAAAATACGCTCGAAAGGCATCGCCGTTTCGATTACGACTATATCCCGTTCGGCAACAATTGGACGATGCCCGACGCAAACTATCAATATCGCCAACGCGGACTTTCCCGCCTTGAAACGGGATTTTGGCGCACCGTTACGGCGGTTCTTGCCCCGCTCGCACTCAAAATTTGTTATAGGGCAAAGGTGGTTGGCAAAAACAATTTAAAGGCGCTCGGAAAGCAGGGCGCTGTATGCGTGTGCAATCACTTCAATTACGTCGACACGCTGTTCGTTCGGCATGCCGTGGGGTATTACCGTTCCTACCACACCATGGCTCCCTTTAACAACAAAACGGGCTGGGGCGGGCACATTATCCGTCACGGCGGCATGTTGCCGTTCAGCACGAATATGACGGCGATGAAAGGCTTTCTGCGGGAAACGGAACGGTTGTTGAAGGCGGGCAAAATAATAAACTTCTACGCCGAGCAGGCGCTGTGGCTGAACTACCAAAAGCCCCGCCCCATGAAGGACGGCGCGTTCTACTACGCGGTAAAATACGGCGTGCCCGTGCTCCCGCTATTCTGCACTTTTCAAAAGAGCAAACGGGGGCGTATCCGAAAACTGCGCATTCATATTTTGCCCGCGATTTATTCCGACGAAACGCTTGCTAAAACCGAACGGCTTACCGACGTGAAAGCGCGTGCCGAAACCGCTTGGAAAGACTGCTACGAACATGCATACGGAACGCAACTGAAATACTTAGAGAAATAGAAAAAACCGCTCGCAATGCGAGCGGTTTTTTTTAACGAGATTATTTCGACAAGGTGATGGTCATCGTCATTCCTTCTTCGCCCATTACCCAAATGAGCTTGGAACCGTCTTTCTTGAAAGAAACCGTTTCACCATCGACCGTAACGTCAATGTTACCGTCTTTCTCTTCCCAGGTACCCTCAATTTCCGTATCCGACTCAATCGTCTTCATTTTAGCAACGCCGTCTTTCTCAAGCGTAAGCGTAACGGAGTTCGCATCGAGCTTTTCGCCTTCGTACTCTTCACCCGCTTTAATGGTGGTGGTAATGATACCCATCTTCATTTCCATGGACTCGAACTTGTAGGTTCCCGTCACACCGCCGCAAGCTACCAAGCAAAGCATGCTTACGAGAAGCACCAATGCAGTTACCAAAGCTACTCTGAACTTTTTCATTTTCTCTTTCTCCTTAAAGATTTATGACACTATTATAACCCCCCCCATTTTTTGTCAAGTGTTTTTTAAAACCGTGTCGAAAAAAATTCAAATTTGTAAAAAAAATCCCCCCGTCGGGGGGATTGAAAATTTTGTTGTTCCGAAGCTTAGCCGCATTTTGGCTGACCGCTTTTATCCACCAAGAGTAATCATTTTATCAAGACAGCGTTTAGCGGCAAGCCGGATGGGTTCGTCTATTTCAATTTCCTCACCCTCGCCGCGGCAGCAGGCGAGCACGTCGCTCAACGTGGTAAGCTTCATGTTGACACACAGCAAATCCTTGGAAAGCGGATAGAATTTCTTTTCGGGACACTCGAACTGCAAGTGCTCGACAATCGCGTTTTCCGTGCCGATGATAAATTCCGCGTTGCCGCTCTTTTTCGCGTACTCCATAATTCCGCTCGTAGAGCCCACGAAATCGGCCATCTCCGTCACTTCGGGGCGGCACTCGGGATGCACAAGCAAAAGCGCGTGCGGACGCTTACGCTTGGCTTCCAGCGCTTCCTCGCGGGTGACGCGCGCATGGACGGGACAGCCGCCGTGATAGAAATAAAAGCGCTTTTCGGGGATTTGCGATGCGACGTAGCGCCCCAAGTTGATATCGGGCACAAACAGAATTTCTTTCTCGGGCAACGCGCGCAAAATACGCACGGCGGACGAGGAAGTAATGCACACGTCGCAAAGCGTTTTCAACTCCGCGGTGGTGTTGATATACGCGGCGGTCACCGCGTTCGGGTGCTCGGCTTTGAGCGCGGAAAGCAATTCTATATCGAGCTGTTCCGCCATAGGGCAACCCGCCCCGCTGTTGGAGAGGTACACCTTTTTTTGCGGGGACAAAATTTTCACCGTTTCCGCCATGAAGCGCACGCCGCACATGATAAACGCGTCCGCGTTCGACGCCTTTGCTTTTTGCGCCAAGGCGTAACTGTCTCCCGTAAAGTCGGCAATTTCAACGATTTCCCGCCGCTGATAGGAATGTGCGAGCACGGCGATATTCCGCTGTTTTTTCAGGCGCAGGATCTCTTCCTGCATTTGTAAAATATTCATATTTCGTTTCCCTTTGGGGAAGGGTTAATTCAGTGTGTTTCGAAAAATTCGAGAATATCGTTGTAGCGTTTTTCCTGACCTGCGCGCTCGTTTAAGAACTCGTGACGGCAACCCGAGAACAACGTAAGCTTTACGTCGCTCATTCCCGCGCGGTACTTATAGAACACGTACAAGAGCTGCATTCCCCTACCCATGTCGCCGACGGGGTCTTCCGAACCCGCCGCCAAGAGCAAAGGCAAATCGGTGCGCAGGGACTGTTTGTAGTCCTTGGTATAAAGGCTGCGCAAGCCCTTGAAGAAATCGGAGTAGAAACGGTTGGAGCATACGAACCCGCAGAACGGGTCTGCGTGATAGCGCGCGTTGTTTTCCGCATCCGCGCTCAGCCATTCCTTGTCCGCAAACTTTTTCGCGTATTTGCCGAACGAGAGCTTTTCGATCATCTTTGCGGGTTTCTTCGCCGCGCCGAATAAGTTGCACACGCCCGTGACGAAAGAGCCGAGATACACTTCGAAATCTTTCTTTTTGTTACTGCCCGCAATCACCGCGCCGTCGATGAGATCACCGTACTTCGAGATGTAGCTCTGCGTTAAGAAAGAGCCGTAGGAGAAGCCGAATACGAAATATTTCAGCCCCTGATATTTTTCACGATAGTATTTCGTCAGTTCGCCCTCGTCGTGAACGGTGTCGGCAAACATGTTGCCCGCCGTGTAACCGAGTGTGTCGGGATCGGTCTTGCCGTGTCCGCGGTGGTCGTCCGCCGCCACAAGATACCCGTTTGCATTGAGGAACTTTGCGAATTCCTCGTAACGTGCGCCGTGCTCGGTCATGCCGTGTATGATTTGCACAAATCCTTTGGGAGACGGTACGTCGAACCATTCGTGAACGTAAATCGTCTTGCCGTCGAAGCTTTTAAATTCCATAGAGCCACTCCGAAAATTTTTTAATAGTATAACACTTTTTTCTAAGAATTGCAAGCGGTAACTTTTAAAAAGAAAAAAGCGCCCGCAAAGGCGCTTTTAAATCAATATACCGATTGCTCGGACGAGGGCATGGCGTAGAGGTCGAATTCCCCCTCTAAGTCGAACCCGTCGCCGTCGTCGAACGCGGCGAGCTTGGAGACGGAAACTTCGTACGCCGTCATGGTGACCGCTTCCGTTTCGGACAGCCGCTTTTGATATTCACGGCTCTGTATTCTGCCCGAGAGCGCAACTTTGTCGCCCACCTTTAAGTTTTGCACGAACCGTGCGTTTCTTCCCCACGCGATACAGGGGATATAGTCGGACTTGTTATAGGCGCGGTTTACCGCGATGAGCAAGTCCGCAATTTCGCGATTGAAAGGCGTGGTGCGGTATACGGGCGGCTTGCAAATGTAGCCGGAAAGAACGATGCTGTTGGGGTTTTTCGTGGGTGCGCTTTCAATGAGCTCCCGCACGAACACGGTAAGCATCAAACGCGATCTTCCGTTCTCTAACTTATTGTAGCTGCGGAACTGCCCCAACGCGCAAATGGTGCTCCCGATTTTAAAATCGTTGCCCTGAATGAGCCGTTCCGAAATGGTTACGGGGAGAATGTCCGCCTGCCCCGAAAGACGCATTACCTTTACAAAAAATTCGTAGAAACCTTCGCCGTACACCTCGTGCGAGAATTTCGCTTCCGAAACGATCTCGCCCATAAAGTAAACCTTATTGTTTTTTTCCGAATTGTAGTCCATATGTTACCTCCAAGCGTTTTGCTGCGCACGGCGTTCCGTGCGGTATTTCCAAGTTCTTTATGCATCTCCCCGAGGAATTTGTTTTCCCGTGGGGTCGATCGTGTAGTTTTCTCTGTAAATGAGCTCGCCGATGGGCACGAATTCGAACCCTTTCGCCCGAAGCGTATCGATGACGATGGGAAGCGCCTCCGCCGTATGTAACCCGTTGTTGTGGCATAAAATGATGGAACCGCTTTGCACGCGCTCGACGATGCGCGATGCGATATCGGCAGCGCTGAGGTCTTTCCAATCCAACGAATCCACGTCCCACTGAATGGGGTACAGCCCCATTGCGTTGCAGGTGTCGATAAGCAAATTATCGTAATCGCCGTAGGGCGGGCGGAACAGGGTGACTTCCTTGCCCGTGATGTTGGTAATCGCCTCGGCGGACGATTGCAACTCGGCGCGAATATCCGCTTCCCCCTGTTTCGACATGTAGGAATGCGTTTTGCTGTGCGTGCCGAACTCGTGCCCCGCTTCGGAAATCTTTTTTACGTATTCGGGATATTTCTCCGTCCAGAACTGTACGGCGAAGAAAGTCGCGCGCACGCCGCCCTCTTTTAAGTGGTCTAAAATTTGATCGGTGTAATCTACGCCCCATGCGCAGTCGAAGGAAATGGAAATCTTTTTATCGTCGCGATCCACGCAATAAATAGGAAGGGAACGCGCGCCCGAAAAATAAACCGTTTCGGCGCCCGCCGCGTTTGCCGTGAGCATTCCCACCGCCACGAACGCCAACAGCGCCGCCGCAACCACCAAGTATTTCAAACGTAAGGTGATAAACCGCATTGATACACCTAAATTTTATCATTGATATTTGCGAAAAACACGGGGAGTTTTGTCGAAAGAACGACGGTTTTGTCGTTTTTCTTTTTCTCCCCCGCTTTCGCCCGACTACTTATAGATATTCATCGTTTTTCGTGAATATGAATGGGAACTGAGTTTGGAAAACAGCATAAAAAAATAACGGGCGTTGCCCGTTATTTTTTGTTTTAATATTTTCTTTATTGCCAATCGCAGACGTTGACCCACTTGGAGAGGAATTCCTGCTCTTCGGGTTTTTTCTTGACCGACTGCGAAGCCGCAACGATGGGAAGTACGCGCTGTACGTATTGAAGCGCGGTATCCGTCTTTGCGCAATACAGCTTCAAGTATTTTTCCGCGATTTCGTCTTTGCCCTGCAACTTCAAAATGAGATAGGTGCGCGCCGCGTCTGCGGAACCGTTGCCCTGCGTGGCGTGAGACCAGTCGATGATATAGGGCGTGCCGTCTTTGGTGATAACGATGTTCGAGGGTTGGAAGTCGCCGTGGCAGAGCTTCTTGTGGCGGGGCAGACCGTCGAGACGAACGTGCAAGTCGTAACGAACGGTTGCGGGGAAGGAGCTCGCCGAAATTTTGGCGTGCATCTTATCGCGCAAGTGTCCGAGCAAAGGTACCTTTTCGCCGCTCATCTGAACTTGCAAATCCACGAAGAAGTTCAAATATTCATCCGTCTTCTCGGGGTGCTTTTTCATGAGATCTTCGAGGGTTTCACCGTCGATATACTCCCAAATGAGCGACCATTTCCCTTCCACAACCTCTACGCCGAGAACCTTAGGGATGTTGAGGGACGTTTCCTCCACGCGCGCCATATTGAGCGCCTCGTTGAGAATGCCTGCCTTGGAATAGCTGGAATCGAACGACTTGATGAGTTTGTTGCCGTCGCGATACAGCTTTTTCCCCGTGCTTGTGTGAATGAGTTCCATAGTATCCTCCTATCAAGCGGAAAGTGAATCCGCAAATTTTCACTTGAAAAGGGGCTTGCCCCATACGGTTATTATAGCGCAATTTGGGGAAATTGTAAATACCCTTTTTGCATTTTCTTAACGAAATTTGGAAAAAACAACTTCCGCCCGCCATAAAAAACGAAAAAGGAGCTTGCGCTCCTTTTGTTTACAAAGTTTACTCTGTTTGCTCTTCTTCCTCTTCGCCATCGAGCACGAGGTCGAGCAAACGCAAACGCTCTTCGATTTCCTGCAAGCGTGCGCCTTCCTCCGTGGCGGAAAGCTTTTCGTTCGCACGGCACAATCTGTGTGCGACAAGCAGTTTGCGCGCAAACACGGCTACGCATGCAAGCGCGACAAGCGCAAGTACGCCGAAGCTCGCCGCAAGCGCAATGGGCACGACGCTGTTCTTTGTGGAATAGAGGAAGCTCGCGCTGACCGCCGCCCCCACGATCATGAGCATGCTTGCAAGCACGCAAACGCAAAAGCGAATGAGATAATATTTGCGGTTGGCAAGGAAGGGCGCTCTGCGCTCCTCTTGTTTTTGCGACACGCTTTCTCGCAAAGGCTCCGCCTCGCTGCGCGCCTGTTCTCTTTCCGCACTCAGCCGCGCGGAGACTTTTTCGAGCACGAACTCCCGCACCTCCTTGGGCGCCTTTGCAAAATCGGTCGCGTTGTCGTCGTTATAAAACGCTTCGTCCTTTTGGAAGTTTTCCGTGCGCGACTGCCAAAGCCCTTTGCCTGCGGGCACACTCTCGGGGTCGTACAGCGTTGCCTGTAAGAACAGCGCTTCCGCCTCGGCGTATTCCCCTGCCGCGAGCTTTTCCTCGCCCTCGGCTGTAAGGACGCGGCACTGCTCCTCCGCTTCCTTGCGCGCCTTTTCGCGGCGTTCCAATTCCTCTTTGAGTTGGGAAGGCGTAAGCCCTACCAAATCTTCGTCGTATTCCTCCCCCTCGGGAAGCTCCAACACAAGCTCCTCTTCGGGAGTTTCCTCGGGCGTTTCGTCGTCGGTGAGCGCGTCCTCTACGTCCACGCCCTCGCGCTTGCGCTTGATGCGAATTTCCCGTTCGTTGTCAATCAGCCGTTCTTCCATTTCGACCTCCTTGTTCTATCCTGATTATTTTTTGGGGTAAACTGCTTTGAGTACGTACGCGCGTGATTTTCCGCGATATCTGCTCTTTGCCCACTCGCAGAGCTCGCGCGTGGGGAACAGGGCGAAGCACGCACTTCCCGAACCCGTAAGACTTACGCCGAGCGGGGAAAACCCGCGCAGTTCGAGGTAAGCTTCTTCCACCTGCGTGTTGAGCGATTTCGCCGCGTCGAAGAGTGCGTTCCCGAACAGCCGCGCCGCCCATTCCGTATTGCCCGCCTGCAAGTCTGCAAGCGCGCGTTCGGTGCGGGGGGCATACTCCTTGCCCGCCTCGTCGTACGTGCGGAAGCACTGCGCCGTGTTCACGCCGCGTTTGGGCGCAAGCACTAAAAAGTGTAGCTCGGGCTCTGCGGGGATTTGTTCGAGCAATTCTCCCCTGCCCCGCATACGGGCAAGCCCGCCCGTGAGCAGGTACCCCGTGTCGCTTCCCAAGCTGTCGGCAAGCTCTTTTACGGCGTTCATGTCATCGATTTCGTAAAGCTGAGAAAGCCCGTTTAAAACGCCCGCCGCGTCCGCAGACGAGCCACCCATGCCCGCCCCGATGGGAATGTTTTTATAAACCGTAATGTCCGCACCCGTCGTTTGAAAGCGCTCTACAAACGCTTCGCCCGCGCGCTGTGCGTTGTTCTTTTCGGGGGGGAGCGTTTCGCACCCCATGCCGTGCATGAATACGCGCACGAGGTTATCCTTGCGCCGCCGCACGATGATGCGGTCGCAAATATCCACGGTAACAACGAGGGAATCGAGCAGATGAAATCCGTCCGCCGCCCCCGTAATGTCGAGCGTGAGATTGAGCTTTGCGTATGCGTTTACCCGAACCGTATTCATTATATCCATTGTAGCACAAATCAAGCGCAAATGCAAGCCATATCAAAGTGTAAATCAAACGTAAAAGGGAAGCGGTAAGGAACGCTCCCTACCTCTTCCCTTTTTGATGAACTGTTTTGTATTATACGCTCTTTTTGCGATACACGATTACGCGCTGTCCTTCGCGAACGGGGAATTCGATATCGGGATTGCTCGCCAAAACTCCCTCGGGCGATTTGCCCAAACGCTTTGCGAGCTCCCAAAGCCCGTCGCCCGCGTGCGGAATATACACGCTGACCGCGCTGTCGTTTACGGGCAGCTGCGCGCCCTCTTCCGCGGAAACGACGAACTTCGCGCACGCTTCCTTTTTCTCGCACAGCGTAATTTTTAAAGTGCCTTCCGCCTCGATCTCCCCTTCCTGCCGTTGCCGTGCGGACATGCCGCAGGCGAGCACGTTCACCGTGCAATCGTCGGTATTCACCGGAATGGAGAACGGCAAGCTGATTTCTACGCCGCGGTGACTGCCGTCCGTTCCGAGCACCAACAGCGTTGCCATTGCAACACCCTCTACGCGGCTGCCGCCCTCTGCGCGCACGACGTTCGCTTCCGCGCGCTGCAAGGTGACCGCTTGGAAGACGTCGGAGAAGTCAACGGGAGCGGACAATGCGCACTTGCCGGAAATGCGCTCCGTGATGCGGGAAACGCCGCCCGCACCGCCGCAGGAAACTTTGCCGAACGAGAGCGATACTTCGTTGGTTTCCGAGAACGCGTCCGTTGCCGTATCGACCGCGATTTCCTCGTAAACGCACCCTTCCGCGCTCAGCGTGAACTCGGTCGACATCTTGCACCGTCCCTTGTCTTCGTCCGTGTCGGCGTGAATAGACGCGTTTAACACGGAGATACGCGCTTCCGCACTGCACCCGAACGTAGCCGAATCGCAGGGGATTTCCACAGCGAAGGGAACGAGCCGTTCGAACGAAACAAGCGCGCCGTCCCCTTTGAGCGCAAGTACGCCGAGGTTAATTTCACCCTCTACGCGAAGCTGTCCCGTTTCGCACACCAAATCGGTAATGTTGACCGTTTCGGTATGCTGTAAGATATCGCCGATGAACTCCGTTTCGAATTCGTCCGTCGTCTCCGCCGCCCCGCCGCAAAGGTGCGCCACGATGAGCTGAGAAGGCTCTCTCTTTAATATCAAATCCCCGCCTACGAGGTAGTCGAAGGTCTGCTCGCCGTAAAGCGAAATATCCGCGCCGAGAAGAGCGGTAACGTACACGCTCGCCCCCTCGCGCCTAAGCGACACGTTCTCCACAGAGAGCGCGGCGCGCGCCGTAAGCGCGGGATAGCACCTCTCGTCCTTGGCGGTCGCCGTGAACTCCACGCCCTTTTCCGCACGGCACACGTGCTTGTCGCCGTCCTCATATACGATAGAAAAATGCGCTTTGCCGAAGTAACGGACTTCGCCGTTCCCCGCCTCCGCGCCCGTAAGCACGGACTGCGCGTGCACGGAGAGCACCGTGCCGACCTCCTGCCCGAAGCGGCATTCCACCGCCGTTTGTGCGTTTAATGTGCCAAGCTTTCCGTATCCGCGAAAGGTTTCCGTTTGCGTTGTCATATCCATTTCTCCCCGTTTTGGTTTCCTTTCATTTTATGCTCGTCCAAAACGGATTATGACAAAACTCACTGCAAAATATGAAATTTTTGCGTTTTATTAGAGAAGCTCGGAAAGCACGCTGCCGATGTCCGCATCGATGCAAATAGACTGCTCTTTTATTTCGCTCGGGCACACCGCCTCGCCGTAGTTGATACACGCGTAAACCGCCTGCGGGTTTTGCTCCGTCAGCCGCCAAAAGGGATATTTAATGATCGCGGGCGTGTTGCCGCCAACGCCTAACTCCAAATAGAGCACGCGTTTGTTTTTATACTTTTTGACAAATTGTTGATAGCGCTCGCAAGCTTTGTGCCAACCCTCGTCCTGTACGAAGGTGTCGTCTACGCGCAAATTCGTCGTCATGGGTTTGCCGCAGACGGGACAGCGGGGAATGAGCTCCGTCGGAATTTTCATGTCCTTTTGTTTTTCTACCATGTCGCGCACAATTTCCTCGTTGTCGTAGGTTTTGTCGTGACACGGTACGCTGCATTGCAATAATCCGTAGTCGCCCTGCGTGTAGAACAGGCGGTGTTTGTCGAACCCCGCTTTCTGAAAACAATGGTCCACGTTGGTGGTGATCACAAAATATTCTTTGCCACAAACAAGCCGAAACAGCTCGTTGTAAACGGGCTTGGGAATATCGCAGTAGCGGTTATATAAGATATGCTTCGACCACCAAGCCCAATACTCTTCCAAGGTTTCGTACGGATAAAACCCGCCCGAATACATATCGCGAATGCCGTACTTTTTCTCGAAGTCGGCGAAATACTTTTGAAAGCGTTCGCCCGAATAGGTATAGCCCGCCGACGTGGAAAGCCCCGCGCCCGCGCCGATAATTACCGCTTCGGCGCGGGTGAGTGCTTCTTTTAATTTTTCGATTTGTGCCGCGTTCTCTTTCATATGGAAATTAAACGACCGCGTCGGTCATGGTATAGCCTTCCAACGAATGCTCTTTTACCTGAATGCAGATATATTTGATTGCGCTTTTCTCCGATGCGAAGAACTGCCGCTTCGCAGAAGGCGCAATGCGCAGCCAATCGCCCGCCTTTAAGGATACGCTTTCCCCGTCGATCACGGCTTTGCCCTCGCCACTCAAAATCGCGTAGATTTCTTCGTTCTGCTTGTGCGCGTGAACGAAGGGCACGCTCGCCCCCGCGGGCAACGCGTTGATACTGATTTCCGCACCCGTAAGCGCGAGAGCGTCGTGAAGCTCGGTGCGCGCTTCCTCTTTTACGTTGACTTTTTGATAATTGCTCATAAAAAACCTCCGAAATGTTTTGTACCCGTAGTATAGCAAAACCGCAGGAAAAAAACAAGAACGTTACTTTTTGATTACCCGATAATAAATTTGTTACTTGGTTTCTTTTTTGAACCATTGACGATTACAACGATTTGTGATATACTGTAAGAAAAAAGGACGGCGTTACTATGCTGACGAAAGACGAACTCCCCGAATGCCCCGTTGCCACCACCGTGCAACTTATCGGCAATAAATGGAAGCTTTTAATTCTTCGCAATTTAATTTATAACGAAAAACAGCGGTTTACCGATTTTACGAAATCCATTTCGGGCATCAGCAAAAAGGTTTTAACCGACAATTTGCGTGCCTTGGAAGAGGACGGGCTTGTGGAACGGGAAGTGTTCGCCGAAGTCCCGCCGCGCGTGGAATATTCGTTATCCACACTCGGCAAATCGTTAAAACCCATTCTCGACGCCATGTGGAATTGGGGAAACGAATATAAAGGAAATCTTTAAAACATACGCCCCGCCATTGGCTGATTGCCAAAGGCGGGCCGTTATTTTATAAGTTATTTCGCTCGTCTGTTACAAAATGGCGAACATCGCTTTGGGGACGGCTGAGTTCCATTATGAAAAAGGCGGGATATATTTTTTTCTCCTCTTCGTTCGGCGAAACCCATTTCAAATATTCCTTGCTTTCGTCTTCCGTAAAGCTTTCGCATTTAGGTACAAAATTTTCGGGAACTTTCATATAAAAGAAAAAAGAAATTTCGTATATGAGTTTCCCCAAGTTGGCAGGAATGTCGCTGAAAAAGTAATTTTCGTGAACGAAGCCCAAACGGTCGACCTGCATATGAATGCCCGTCTCTTCGAACACTTCCCGCTCGACCGCTTGTTCCGCTGTTTCTCCAAACTGAATGCGCCCGCCGACGGAATACAAATAATCGCTTCTATCGTTGCCGACCATCAAAACCTTGCCGTTCTTTTCAATGATCGCGCCCACGCGGATATTCACAAATCCGTCCCCGCACGCAACCGTCATATCCTTTCCCATACGCTTCCTCGCATAAATGTTATGCAATGATTATATCAAAAGCGGACGTAAAAAGCAAGGCATGAAAGCCGCTTCCCCCTTGCTTTTTTGTTTGGGCTTTGATATAATAGAAACAGTTAAGGAGAAAAGCAATGAGTATTGCCGTCAATATTTATTACACGGGTACGAACGGAAACGCGCGCAAGTTTGCGGAAGAAATGATTGCAAAGGGAATTGTGGATAGAGTGCGTGCCGAGGAAGGAAACGAGCGTTACGAATATTTCTTTCCGATGGGCGATGCGGAAACGGTGCTGCTTGTAGACTGTTGGGAAAATCAAGAAGCGCTCGATTTTCACCATAAAACCCAAATGATGCAGGAAATCGCGGAGCTTCGCAACAAATATCATTTAAAGATGAAAGTAGAAAAATTTACTAGGCTTTAATACGAAAAACAGTAATTTGTATTCACGAAATTTCTTTTCTGCGAAAAGAAATTTCGTGAGGAATGTAGCAAACGCGCTTTGTCTTAGTTATCGTCATAAGTTCATCAACGGACAACAAGCGCAAAGCGTTGCGCAAATTGTGTCCCGCAGCGGAAAAGCGTGGTTTTCCTCGCGGAAAAATTTGTAACCTTCTTACCGTTACATTATCTAAGATAAATTTCAATTTAACGAGGTGTTTGATATCAATGCAGAATAACGAAATTGAAATACGCAGAGCAAAACTGTCTGATATTGAAAGAATTAACTGCTTACTTTTTCAGGTACACAAAGTACACAGCGACGCGCGTCCCGACTTATTTGTATCGGGGGCAAAAAAATATACTGACGAACAGTTAAGGCAAATTCTTAAAGACGAAACTAAACCCATATTCGTTGCAACCGAAAACTGCAAGGTGTTGGGTTATGCGTTTTGCGTGTTAATTAACAACGGCGACGAGCCGTCGCATACCGATAATACAACGCTTTATATTGACGATTTGTGCGTGGACGAAACTTGTCGTGGTAAAGGTATAGGCAAGCTGTTGTATAATTTCGTGGTTGAGTATGCCAAAAAATGCGGTTGCTATAATGTAACGCTTAATGTATGGGCGGATAATAAAAACGCGGTTGCTTTCTATGAAAAAATAGGTATGCGCATACAAAAAATAGGTATGGAAAAAATATTATAAATTTCAATTTATCGTTTCCTATTAAGAAAGAAAGAAAGAAAGAAAGAAAAAAGACACTCGTTTGAGTGTCTTTTTGAATTGAAGGCGGCAACTACCTATCCTCCCGGGTCGTTAAACCAAGTACTTTGGGCGGTAAGAAACGCGTTCTGCGGACAATCCTGTGAATTGTCCGCGCGTTTCGAACTGAGCGTAGCGGGATTATTCCCCGCGGAGCGTGACCAAGGCGGCGCTGCTCCTTACGCCGCCGAGACAAGAGAGCGTAGCTCTCTTACGCCCTATAAAAGAAAAAACGCTCCTAAGAGCGTTTTTGAGTTGAAGGCGGCAACTACCTATCCTCCCGGGTCGTTAAACCAAGTACTTTGGGCGTAAG
>CAMWUS010000001.1 GCA_947177495.1 uncultured Clostridia bacterium | reverse complement strand
GTATATAGTATAGTTTGCACCATAATGGAGATATTATTGTTATGACTTTAAATCAAGCATTTGCTATTCGCGTTAGAGAATTGCTTAAAGAAAAGAATATGACGCAATATAGGTTAACGCAAAAGACAGGAATTTACCACAGCACTATGAATGCTATTTTGAATAATAGAACAAAAGCATCAAATTTCAAAAGTATTGCTTTGATTATAAGAGAACTCGGGATTACCATAACGGATTTCTTTGACAGTCCTGTTTTTGATTTCGACAATCTTGATATAGATTAAAATACGCCCAAACACAATATATAATAAATCAACAAATTAGAGTTGCAAAAACAATCATAGGGGCAATTATGAAGTTAAGCACGGCAGTCGCATTACGAATAAGCAATATTCTACGAGAAAGGAATATGTCGCAATATCGGCTAGAAAAGAATATTGCGATGCCGCACAACACGATGAAAACTCTTATGGGCGAACGGAACAACAGCGTAAATCTTAAAACTGTAATGCAAATAATTCGCGGTCTTGAAATGACTACGGCGCAATTCTTCGATGACCCTATATTTGAAAATCCCGATTTAGAAATAGATTAAATATAAATCAACCATAATAAAAAACCCGCTGTCTTTGTAATCAAGACAGCGGGTTTTATTTTTACTTTTTAGATTTTGAATGAAATGCTTCGGGGCTGACTTCGACGCTTTCGTCGTGCACCACTTCGGTAAGTTTCTCGCAACCGCCGAACGCCCATGCGTGGATTTTTTTCATGCCCGCGCCGCAGACGACTTTCTTCAAGTTTTTACATTCCTTGAACGCGAACGGCGGCAAAGCCGCAAGCGTATCGGGCAATATAATTTCCTCGATCCCGCACCGTGCAAAGGTATGCCCCCAAAGGCAAACGAGCCGCGGAGGCAGATCGATATGCCGCAGTTTCTCGCAACCGTCGAATACGAACTCGCCGAGATCTGTGACCGTATCGGGAATTGTAACGCTCTCTATTTCGGAGTGTCCGCGGAACAGCTTATCGAATAGCACGGTGACGGGTGCGCCGTTCACGCGGTCGGGAATGACGACGTGCGCTTCGTCCCCCTGATAGCCTACGACACAATAAGTGCCGTTCTCTATAATTTGATAACTAAATTCTTGCATCGTTTTTTAATCGGCAAACGCCAACACTTCGTCGAACATTTTCTGAGGCGTGACGACCTTTTTGAACAAAATTTCTTTATAGCGAATTGCTTTCAAGCACTCGGGCACCTTCATTGCCGTAAGCAGGTTGATGCGCTTTACGCCCTTATAGCTGTCCTTTACGTCGTTACCCGTAAGCGCGTAAAGTACGTCCTGCGGGAACTTGTAGGGGCTTGCCGTAGACACGACGACAATGGGGTGTTCCTCGGCGTTCTCGTCTTCGAGCGATTTTTTATACGCGCCCACAACGCTCATGGCAACGCCCGTGTGAGTGTCCATAGGATAGCCGTATTCGATGAAGAATTCGTAAATGCTCTCCACGGTGTCGTCCTCGCTCGCGCAACCCGCAAAGAACACTTCCTGCATTTCTTTCACTTCTTCGCGCGTAACGGAATACTTTCCCTTTTCGGAAAGCGCCTGCATGCGCTCCGCCGTGACTTGCGCGTTTCTGCCCGACAGCTCGAAAATGAGCCGTTCCAAATTGGAAGAGACAAGAATGTCCATAGAGGGCGACATGGTTTTAAAGAAAGGGCGTTTGCTGTCGTACGTGCCGCAACGGAAAAAGTCTGTAAGCACGTTATTGCGGTTGGACGCGCAGACGAGTTTGCCGACAGGCAAGCCCATTTGTTTTGCATAGTACGCCGCCAAAATGTTGCCGAAGTTGCCCGTGGGAACGGCGAAATCCACCTTGTCGCCGTAAGAAATTTGCCCCGAAGAGAGCAAGTCGCAATACGCGGAGAAGTAATACGCCACCTGCGGAATGAGCCGCCCGATATTGATGGAGTTTGCGGAAGAGAGCTTATAGCCCTTTTCGGCAAGTTGTTTATTACATTCCTCGGAAGCGAAAATGCGTTTCACACCCGCTTGGCAGTCGTCGAAATTTCCCTTGACCGCAACGACGTTGACGTTGTTTCCTTCCGTGGTGCACATCTGCAATTTTTGCATTTTGGAAACGCCCTCTTCGGGATAAAAGGTCATCACCTTTACTCCCTCGGCGTCCTTAAATCCCTCTAACGCTGCTTTGCCGGTATCCCCGCTCGTCGCGGCGAGAATGAGAATTTTTTCTTTCACTCCCGTCAGGCGGCAGCCCTCGGCAAGCAAATAGGGCAACACGGTAAGCGCCATATCCTTAAAGGCGCAGGTAGGACCGTGGAAGAGTTCCAAAATATAAGTGCCGTCCTCGATACGGACGAGGGGTGCGGCGTCGTCGGTCTCGAAACGGGAGTATGCGGCGCGGACGGCTTCCAAAAGCTTGCCCCCGTCGTACTCGTCGAAATATTTCCCGAGAATAAGCGCCGCCCGCTCGGGATAGTCCATTTCGAGCATTTGCGAAATTTCCTCTTCGCTCACTTGGGGAAAGCGTTCGGGCACGAACAGCCCGCCATCCTGTGCGATCCCCTGTACGATTGCGCGCGCGCCCGTAACGCGTTCTTCTCCTCTCGTACTCAAAAATTGCATATTTTTTCTCCTTAGAATTGCACGCACTTAAAATACGCGCAAGCCTTCCCCCGTGGGGGGAAGGCGGTTTTTACGGTATGTTTATTTGTCCCGACGAACAGCGTCGCGCAAAATTACAGATACTTTTTTGCGAAGTCGGGAAGGTCTTCTTCGGCGCAGCTGCAAGTGATGTAAACATGCAAGTTACGCAGAAGCGCGACCTTTTCGATCATGTAAAAGAACTGCGCCATATCCTGAATTTTCTTTCCCGCGATACGCGCGATTCCGTCTACGAAGAGGTACTCGTTGTCGTACCCGCCGGCAACGGCGCCCTTTACGAATCCGCAAAGTGCGTCCTCACCCGCAATCGCATAATCGCTCGCGTCGATGAAGCGGATCTCGCGCTTCAAGTCGTACATATATCTTTTGGTATCGGTAATGAAGATCAAGTGTCCCTTTGCGGTGCCGACTGCCTCGTTTGCCGCATCGATGATTTTTTTCGTTTTTCCGCTTCCCTTCGCACCGCTGATAATTTTGATCATATCGTCCTCCAAGCCATTCGGCAATATTTGTAATACTATTCTATCAAGTTTTTGCGTACTTTTCAAGTACTTTTATAAAAAACCCGAAAAAAATTTTTTGTAAACGCGTTTTTTTCTTCCCTCAACGCAGACTTTGAATGAATGCGTCGATGCGGTCAAGCCCTTCGAGCATATCCTGCATGGACAGCGAATAGGAAAGGCGCACGCAATCGTCCTGCCCGAACGCCGCCCCGGGAACGACCGCCACTTTCGCGGCATCGAGCAAACAGCTTGCAAAGCTTACCGAGTCGGTAATTTTCGTTTTGCCGAAGCTCTTCCCGTACGCGCCGCTCACAACGAGCATGGCGTAAAACGCGCCGTCGGGAATAATCAGGTACGCGCCCTGCATTTCGGAAACCCGCTCTATCATTGCAAGTCTGCGGCGGGCAAACCGCGCCACCATTTCCTCCACCGCCGCTTCCGAAGAATTGAGCGCCTTGACGGTTGCGTACTGCGCAATGGAGTTGGGGTTGCTCGTGGCGTGGCTTTGAAGCGAGTCGATTGCCTTGGCAATATCCAAGGGCGCGGCAAGATAGCCGATACGCCAACCCGTCATGGCATAAGTTTTGGAAACGCCGTTGACGGTAATCGTCAAATCCTTCATCTTCTTAGAGCAAGCCGCCATGGAAAAGGGCTTGACTTCGCCGTAAACGAGCTTTTCGTAAACTTCGTCGGAGAGCACCAAAATGCCCGCTTCCTCGCAAACCGCCGCTAAGGCACGCACCTCTTTTTCCGAGTACACCGCGCCCGTAGGGTTGCAGGGGGAATTGAAAATAAACAGTTTGGTTTTGGGAGTGATTGCCTCGCGCAAACGCTCGGGCGTGATTTTGAAACCCGTCTTCTTGCTCGTCTTTACGATGACGGGCACGCCGCCGCACACCTTTACCACCTCGGGATAGGTGAGCCAATACGGCGCGGGAATAATCACTTCGTCCCCTTCGTTCAAAACCGCAAAGCAGACGTTAAAAATAGAGTGCTTTGCGCCGTTGGACACAATGATTTGCGAGGGCGAATATTCCAAATCGTTATCGCGTTGAAGCTTTTCGCAAATCGCGCGGCGCAGCTCTGCAAGCCCCGACGAGGGCGTGTATTTGGTGTGCCCCCGTTCCAACGCCTCGACCGCCGCTTCCACAATGTGCTCGGGGGTGTTGAAATCGGGCTCCCCCACGCCGAAGTTGACGACGTGTTCGCCGTCCGCTTTCATTGCTTTCGCCTTGGCGCTGATAGCAAGCGTGAGCGAGGGAGAAATGCTGCCCATTCTTTTCGCAAGCCGTTGCGACATAGTATATATTCTCCAAAAATGAATTACGCTTTAACGCTTACTTTTCGCTCAATCTCTGTTGCGTATCGAACCTTGCAAGCGCGTCGATCATCTCGTCGAGCTCGCCCGCCAAAAACGCTTCCATGGAATGCAGGCTCAGCCCGATGCGGTGATCGGTGATACGGCTCTGCGGGAAATTGTAGGTGCGGATGCGTTCGCTTCTGTCGCCCGTTCCCACCAAGCTCCTGCGGTTTTGCGCTTCCGCGGAACTCGCCTTGCCGTTATAGTAATCGTACAGCCGCGTTTTGAGTACGCGGTATGCTTTTTCTTTGTTTTTAAGTTGACTGCGCTCGTCTTGGCAGGTAACCACGATGCCCGTGGGGAAGTGCGTCAAGCGAATCGCCGTTTCCGTCTTGTTTACCTTTTGCCCGCCCGCGCCCGACGAACGGAACAAATCGACGCGAATGTCCTCGTCTCGCAGTTCCACTTCGACGTCTTCCGCTTCGGGAAGCACGGCGACGGTGACGGTAGAAGTATGAATTCTTCCCTGCGATTCCGTTTCGGGAACGCGCTGTACGCGGTGTACACCGCTCTCGTATTTCAGCCGTTTGTACGCGCCCTTGCCTTCGACGTTTATAATTGCTTCTTTCATGCCGCCGAGCTCGGTCTCGTTCAAATCGACGATTTCCCAACGGAAGCGCTTGCGTTCGCAATAGCCTTGGTACATACGGTACAGCTCGTAAGCAAAGAGCGCCGCTTCCTCGCCACCCGCGCCTGCGCGGATTTCGAGAGTGCAGTTGCGCTCGTCGTTTTTATCTTTGGGAAGCAGCAGCATTTTCAGCTCGGTTTCACTCTCCGCGAGTTTTTCTTTTAACGCGTAGCCCTCTTCCAAAAGCATATCGCGCATTTCGCCCTGTTCCCGCTCCGCTTCTTGAAAAGCGGCGTCCATTTCGTCGCGCGTCTTTTTATAAGCGCGGTACGCTTCCACAATTTCGGTCAGCTCGGCGCGCTCCTTGGTGAGCTTCTTCCACCGCTCCATGTCCGCCAAAACGGACGGCTCTTGCAGCTCTTTCTCGATGCTTTCGTAACGCGCGGATATTTCTTCGAGTTTTTCCAGCATAACTCAGAACCCGATTTTTACGACGCGTTCCACGCCCGCAAGGTCTTTTACGACCATGGCGAAATCACAGCGCGACTTTTCGCGGAATATGCGGATAACATCCTGCGCCTGACCTTCGCCCACTTCGAGAATACACATACCGCCGCGCGCTACGTAGCGGTTGATTTTTTCGGCGATACGGCGGTAGAAATCCAAACCGTCCACCCCGCCGTCGAGCGCGAGCTTGGGCTCGAAATCTCTCACGTCCTTGGAAAGCTGAGCGATCTCCCCGCTTCTCACGTAAGGAGGATTTGCGGTAATAAGGTTGAACCTGCCCCGCACGCTCTCGAAGAGATCGGATTTAATAAAGGTAACGTTTGCTTTATTGATACGGGCATTCTCGCGCGCAACTTGAAGCGCGCCCGCGGAAATATCCGTGCCCGTTACGGTGACCGATCTGTCCTTGGCAACCTCGGCGGCAACGGTTACGGCAATCGCGCCGCTTCCCGTGCACAAGTCGAGCATGCTCTCTCCGTCTTTGAGTGCGGATACCGCCTGACGAACGAGAATTTCCGTTTCGGGACGGGGAATGAGCACGCGCTCATCCACCTTAAAGGTGTACCCGTAGAACTCGGTGTTGCCGTAAATATACCAAAGCGGTCTGCCCGTTAAACGCTGTTCGTAAATCTCCAAAATCTTCTTGCATTCCGCGCGCGAAATAATGCGCTCCGTCTTCAACGCGCTGCGGGGAATTTTCAGCGTTAAGCTTAAAATCCACTCCGCGTCGGACTCGTCGATGTCGCGTTCCGCAAAATGCTTCTTCATCATCGCCGACATCTTCGTAAGCTTGGTAGTGGTTGCGAAGGTCTTTTCGGGAGATTCGGGATCCGCGTCCATTTCGAGCGTCTTTTCAAACGCGCCGATCGCGCATTCGATCATTTCGTCGGTCGGCTCCTTGGTGGTGAGCTTTTGCAGCAGATAGCCGGGCGCTTTAAAGGGAAGCACCAACGGCGATTGGAAGAGCGCGAAGAATTTGAGAATCTCGTAGGAAATCCCCGCAACGACGGGAATGAGTACGAGCTTGATTGCCATGGAAACGAGCCTGTCGAGCACGCCGACACCCGTAGAAAATCCCAACACGCCGAAGAGCACCCAATTGGCGAGCGCGAACAGCAGTATGGAGATGATCATAACAATGAAGAGGAAAGTCGTGCCGCAACGGTCGTGCAGGCGGGAGCATTTCTTCACGTTTTCCACGGTGAGCGGCATACCGTACTCGTAGCAGTTGATGGTCTTGTGTTCTGCGCCGTGATACTGATAGGTCACGCGCATAGACGGCAACAGCAGAGTTAGCAGTATATAGCCAATAAATATGATTAGACGGAAGCCGCCCTCTATGAGAGAATACCAAATATCCCCTTTGCCGCCGATTGCTTCCCCGACGACTTTGATGCTTGCAATGAGGTCGGTCAAATAGCCGGGAAGCCAAATAAAGAGCACGAGCGCAAGCGCAATGCCGATGGCGAGCGCGAACCAGGTAAGGATATCGCTCACGCTGACCTTCCACTTCTCCTCCATCCATTTGGAGAGCTTGGAAGGCGTTTCCTCCTCCACGATCACCGCTTCGGAACTGCGTAAAAGCGCGCGCATTCCGTCCACGAGCGAAGAAAAGAAATTGATTGCGCCGCGCACGAAAGGAATGCGGGTTGCCACCGAACGCTGTTCGGGCGGCGTAATCCGCTTCGCTTCCGTCTGCAATTCCCCGTTATCGTCGCGCACAACAGTCGCCATGCCGCGCTTGCCGCGCATCATGACGCCCTGAATGACGGCTTGCCCGCCGATATAGGTTCTGTTAGTCTTTTTCTTCATTCTCTTATAGCCTCTGAAATATTCCCTCTAATTATGTTCGTTCTTTTCAAAACGCCACAATAAACAAAACAACCTCTTCTTTCGGAGGCTGTTTGGGGTACGGCGCGCTTTCGCGCCCCGCTCAGATACCGTATCTCTTTTTGAACTTATCCACACGTCCGCCGGTATCGACAAGCTTCTGCCTGCCCGTGAAGAACGGGTGGCACTTGCTGCAAATATCAACCTTCATGATCTCAACGTCCTTGGTGGTACCCGTTTTAAAGGTCTCGCCGCAGGCGCAAACGACCGTTACTTCGTGGTATTTGGGATGAATATCCGCTTTCATATTCGTTCACCTCACTCGGAAATTCTAAATAGCATACTTTATTATATCCGTTTTTTTTGCGTTCGTCAACTGATTTGGCGGCGCAAACGAAAAAACTTAACGCCCCCGCGCGGAATTTTCCGCCCAAGGAGCGAAAATCGGGTTTTCAGGTGCAAACGCTTGCCAAAATTTAGCGAAAGGGGTATAATATCCCTATAATCTATCCGAAAATGCAGATACTAAGCGAAACGCTATTTACTGCATACCTATAAAAATAAAGAGCGCAACGCTCCTGTATATTGATTGAAAGAACAAAGTTACAAGCTCACAAAATTTTCTTGGCTACAAGAAAATTTGTGAAGGAGGCTTTATGAACGTTTGGAAACTTACCGACGCGGAAAAACTTACCCGTGCGGACGAACCTTTGCCCGAACCTGTTCCGGGCAAACTCAAAGTTCGCGTAACAAAAGTTTTACTGTGCGATTCCGACATCGCAGTCCTGCGCGGTGCAGCGAAAATCAAATACCCCATTATTCCGGGGTGCTTTGCAATCGGCATCATTGCGGAAGAGGGCGGCAACGCGTTTTTCCCCAAGGGAACGCGCGTGGTACTGCACGCGTTTCTCCCCGCACCCGATACGGGCACGGCGAAAAAGGATTTCTCCGAAGACGACTATTTGACCTGCGGTCGCTCCTGCGACGGATTCATGCGGGACATCGTGTATCTTTCTCCCGATGAAATGACCGCTCTGCCCGACTCCGTGGGCGACGAGCAAGCGCTCCTTTTGCACCACGTAGCGTTCGCCAAGGCGACGGTGGATATTCTCGACGCCCAAAAGGGACAGCATATCGCGGTCGTGGGCGCAAACATTCTCGGCATTCTCATCAGTCAATTGCTTATTTATCAGCAGACCTCGCCCATGCTTGTAGACGCAAAGGCTTCGCGCTTGAACTTCGCACGCAACGCGGGCATTTATTACACCGCGCTCGCCGACGAAGATCTTTTAGACAATATCGGCGCGGTAACGGGCGGACGGCTCGCCGACGGAACGGTATTCGTAACGGGCGCTTCGGGTAACGATCCCGAGCTTCCCTTCTCCTGCTGCCGCCACGAAGGGCGCGTCGTGGTAACGGGGCTCCCCCCTTGCGACGTCCGCATGGATTTGAACACGGCGCTTAGAAAACAGCTCACCGTGGAATGCATTTCCAACTGCGCCGACTATTTAACGAACGCAATCAACCTGTTCGCGCAAAAAGCGGTAAATATCGATTGCTTTACCGCACATTCCGCAAAGGAAAACGAAGTCGGCAATCTCATTCGCGACTTCGTCTCCCGCGAGGAACGCGACACCATGAGCTTCGATTACATTAAGTTGCTTTAAAATTTCCCCCTTACGGGGCAACGCAAGCAGCGCTGTACATAATGAAAAAAGTACGGAATTTTCTGCGCGGAAAACTCTTTCCGTGCGCGCTGATTGCGCTTCTTTGGGCGGCGGGGATTGCCCTGCTCGCCCTCTATCTTCCGCGGTGGCTCGCTCCGCTCGCCGCGCTCGAACGGCTTGTTTCCCTGTTCACGGGAATTGCCGTCGTCCTCTCGTGCGATACGCCCGAGAGCAAGCTTTCCAAACTCGTGTTATTGCTCCTGCTCCCCTGGACGGGGGCGATTTTATGTATTTTATGGCGTAGAAAGCCCCGCGCGGTAACCCCGTTGCCCTACTCTGACGAGGACGAAGACGGTATCCTTTCAAAAGCGGCGGCATATGCCGCACCCTTCACGGGCTCCCGCATTACCCGCGCAAGCGGGATTTGTTATTTCCCCACGGGAAAAGAAAGCTTCCGCGCCCTATTAAACGATATCCTCTCTGCCCAATCTTATATTTGGCTCGAATACTATATCGTTGCGCGCGGCGCGCTGTTTAACCGTCTGTTTTTCGCATTGCGCAAAAAGGCGGAAGAGGGTGTAGACGTGCGCCTTTTATACGACGGCTTCGGCAGTTCGCTCACGCTCTCCGCAAAGGACGTGCGCCAACTCAACGCGGCGGGCATTCATACGCAGGAAGCGCGCCCGCTCACCACGGCTCTGCGCGCCGTCAACCGCCGCAACCACCGCAAAATCGCCGTAATAGACGGCGCGATTGCATACACGGGCGGCGTGAATCTCGCCGACGAATACACGGGCGAAAAGATACGGTTCGGGAATTGGAAAGATACCGCCGTGCGCGTAACGGGGCAGCCCGCCGCCGTATTTGCGGAGCTCATCGGAAAGACGATCGGCAAGCAACCGCCTTCCCCCGCAAAAAGCGAAAAGGAACACATTCCCTGCGCGGTGATTGCCGACAATGCCGAGGACTGCGTATTGCGGGCGGGTGCGGGCACGGTGAGCACGCTTGTAAATTCCGCAAAAAAGAGCGTTACTTTTTTCACCCCCTATCTTGCACCCGACGGCATTTTGATACGCGAAATCAAACGTGCAGTCGCCGCAGGGGTGGAAGTACGGTTAATGATTCCGCATATCCCCGACAAAAAACTGCCCTTTTTGCTTACCCGCCATTTTGCGCGCGAACTTCAAAAGGCGGGCGCACAGGTACGCGAATATACCGACGGATTTTTGCACGCCAAGTGCGCGACGGCGGACGGAGAATACGCTTTCGTATCCTCCTATAACCTCGATTACCGAAGCCTGTATTTGCAGGCGGAATGCGGACTGCTCGCACGGGACGAAGCGTTTGCCGCCGACGTGGAGCGCGATTTTTCGCAGGCGTGGGAAACGGGAACGCCCGTCCCCCGCGAACGCTTTTTTACGCGCATTGCGCGCATGTTCGTACAGCTCTTTTTACCATTCTTATAGCGAAAAACTTTTACAAGAGGAAAGTTTATGATCAAGTTCATCGCCAGCGATTTGGACGGAACGTTGCTCGACAGCGAAAAAAATCTCCCGCAGGAGATTTTTCCGCTCATAGAAAAAATGTGCGAAAAAGGCGTGATCTTCTCTCCCGCGAGCGGCAGGCAATACGCAAGCCTTTTGGAATTCTTTGCACCCGTTGCCGACAAGGTCGCGTTCATCTGCGAGAACGGCGCGCTTGTGAAATACCGCGGCGAAACCCTCTTCTTAGACCCTATCCCCAACAAGTACATCAAGCGCGCACTCGACGAGATCCGCGCCATTCCCCACCTCTATCCCATGCTATGCGGCGTTCGCTCCGCTTACATCGAAAACCGCGAAGAGCCCTTCCGCACCTATGCGCGCGCGGCTTACACCGCCTGCGAAGAGGTCGACAATCTCGACGGCGTAATCGGGAAAGAGGACGTTTGCAAGATTGCCGTATACGACGAACTCGGGGCGGCGGAACACTGCATGAAGCTTTTGCCTCCGCGTTTGCCGCATTTGCGCACCATTCTTTCGGGTTACGATTGGTGCGACGTTTCCGCACCCGAGGCGGACAAGGGCGAAGCCGTTCGCTTTTTGCGTAAACACTTCGGGTTGGAGCGCGAAGAGTGCGTCGCGTTCGGCGACCACATGAACGACTACGGAATGCTCTTGGAATGCGGGCGAGCGTTTGTTCCCGAAAACGCATACGAACCG
The DNA here is from genome assembly GCA_947177495.1 of uncultured Clostridia bacterium. Classification (GTDB taxonomy): domain Bacteria; phylum Bacillota; class Clostridia; order Christensenellales; family Borkfalkiaceae; genus Gallimonas. The sequence goes on along the minus strand of CAMWUS010000001.1, from coordinate 18,003 downwards.
CTCAAAGAGCAAATCGGGCAAACGGTGCCCTCCAACGACGACAACGGCGTGATTTTAAAAATCCGCGAACTGTTGGACATGTAACAATACATAAAGCAAAAGAAAAAGACGCGAGAATTACCGTAGTTCCCATAGGAAATTTTCCCACATAAATATAGCGCACTATACCTTGCAAGCAAGGCAGTGCGCTTTTGTTTTATTTATTCATTATGAAAACAATCATTTGTTGCCAAAATTAAACAAGTCCGAACCTTCATTCGGACTTGTTTAATGTGTCATTTTTAAGAAATTAAGTAAGAATTAACTTCTTGCGGAATAAGCAAGAGAATAAGTCAAGCCAACCAAGGATAATACCTGTGGGAAGGATGGCTAATATCACAAAAATAACTTGTGCAAATGCTTTTCCGTGAAGTGCCGCAGATACACGAACCACAATCTCCGTCACCCAGTTCACGCCGGGGATTAAGAGCAGAATAATCTGAATGAGCCTCGGCAAACTTTTGAAACCGCTTACTACTGACATTTTTGTTCCTCCATAATTTTTTATAAAACATTTATCATTCCGACAAATGTAATTACCGTTTAATTCTCCGCACACAAAGTATTATCGCGTAATTTTTTCAATAACCTATCTGATAACTCTTTTTCTTGGTTTTGCAATTTCATTATAGTATCATTTGCGCAGGTTGTCAAGCCTTTTACCTAAATTTTATGCAAAATCGCCTTAAATGCGTTCCTCGCGGAAGCATGCGCCCGTTTCAACGTTTTTCCAACGCAAAACGTTGTCTTCAAGTACAAGGTAGGAATGGGGCGAATTTTCTTTGGGAATGGACACCGATCCGCAATTTGCATAGCGGTAATTTTCGCGCTGTTCGAACGCGGGAACGTGGAAATGCCCGTTTACGAGAATATCGTCCTTGCCCAAAACGGCGGGCTGCAAGTGCCCGTGCGTAAAAATCAAACTCCCCTTTTCAAGCGGCAGAAGCGCGAACTCGGCGCGAATGGGAAATTCCAATACCATGCCGTCTACGTCGCTGTCGCAGTTGCCCCGCACGCACACAATGTGCTCTTTGAGCGAATTGAGAATCTCCGCAGTTTTAAGCGTATCGTATTCCTTGGGCAAAGCGTTGCGCGCACCGTGATAAAGTAAGTCGCCGAGCAACACGAGCTTTCCCGCGCCCTCTTCCAAAAAACGCTCCTTCATCTTTTGGCAGTAATACGCCGAACCGTGAATATCGGAAGCAATCACAACTTTCTTCATAAAAACTCCTTCACACTTTTCTTTGCTTGACGCGCAAAGAAAAGTTCGTGATTTGAGGGAAACCGCGTCTGCACGCGCTCCGCGCTAACAGACGAGTATTTCCACTCTGCGGGCGGATTTTTAAGGGCGCACCATTTACTCCGCCCGCATTCACCCTTCCTGTATAAGTCGAATGAGTTCGACAAATGCCGTCCCGCAGCGGCGGGTAACCCGCCTCGCGGAAAGGATTTTAATTCTCTTACAAATCAAACGCGACGGCGGTCAAGTCGTCGGCAAAAGTTCCGCAAAATTCTTTCAGCACCGCTTTCAGCCGTTCGATAAAGCGTTCCGCGTTTTCCGACTTTTGCAATATGCCCTCTACGCGCTCCAAAGAGAATTGCTCCCCTTTGGCGTTTCGGCTCTCCAAAACGCCGTCGGTCAGCATGACCAAGATATCGCCCGAGGAATAACCGATTGCCCTGTCCTCGTACGAAAAGTCGGGAATCCAAGTGGAGACGGGCGGGGAATTCATCACGATTTCGTCGATGCCGAGCGTGCTCTTTAACAGCAACGGCGCATTGTGCCCCGCAACGCTGTAAATAATTTCGCGGCGGTTGCGGTCGATACGGACTGCCGCCCCCGTCACGTAGGAACGCTCGTCCAAATTGAGCTCCTGAAATTTTGCATTCAGTCCGCGAATGGCACGGGCGGGCGAAGGCTCGCTCCTGTCCCAACCCGCTTTTACGAATGCGGAAAGCATACCCGCGGAAATACCTTTGCCCGAAACGTCGGCAAGCAGTCCCATCGTGTCGCCGTTCACTTGATACACGTCGGGCAAGTCGCCGCCGATTTCCCGACAGGGAATGTACAAGAAAGAATACGGCGTGCCGTTCCCGCCGCGTGCGGGCGGCAAAAGCCGCTGTTGAATGTCCTGCGCGTTGTACATCTCCCGCGCAATTTCCGTTTCGTAAGCATTGTCTACAATGCCGAGATAGTACTTCCCGAGCGGTTGAATTTTAATGGTAAGCGATAGATCTTCCCCGTCGCCGCGCACGATGAGTTTGCGGAAGGCTTTCCCCCCCGCCTTGCGCGCGTCGGAAAACACGCCGCGCATGGGGCAGTATACGCACTTTACCCCCTTCCCGCAAGCGGACTCATGCTCGCCGCAGGAAATAATATCGCGAAAACTTCCGCGCGCGCGTTGCGAGCGGAAGTACTCCCGAAAGGCGCGGTTGGTATACCGCACTTTGAAATTTTTATCGACAACGATTGCCGCCGTAGGCACGCCGTCGAGCACGTCCCTGTAAAAATTGGGCATCTTAACCTCGGAACATTCTGAGTTTACCGCTTATGACGCGGGCGTGAAGCGAACCGGAGGGATAAATTTCCCCGTCGTACTGAATGCTTTGCAACGTTTCCGGTACGATGTGTACTTCGGTACATTCGATATAGTGCGCGATTTTGCGCTTTAACAGTTTTCCTCTCAAAAGCGCGAACAGCTCGCGGAGAATGTGCTTTTCGGGATAATCGACGAGCACGAGCCCAAGCTTGCCGTCCGTAATTTTCGCCATGGGGCAAATGCGAAGTCCGCCGCCGAACTGCGAACCGTTGCACACCGCCGCGATCATGGTGTTGCATTCCCGCGTTTCGCCGTTTACGGTAACGCTGATCTTTAATCCTTTGTATTCTTTGAGCGAAGCGCGCAATGCGGCATAATAACTCATTTTCTTTCCCGCCGCTTGCGCGTTGAGCCGCCGCTGTAAAATATCTACGTCCATGCCGAGCCCGACGATGTTAATGCTTCTATGTCCCGGTCCGCACTCGATGTAATCGACGTAACTGCTCTCCCCTTCGAGAATGTATTTAAGTGCCTTGATCCCTTTGGGAATGCCTGCCGCCGCCGCAAAGTCGTTGCCCGTTCCCGCAGGGATAAGCCCGATTTCGCAAGCGGAAGGCTCGACGAGATTGGAGAGCATTTCGTTCAGCGTGCCGTCGCCGCCCACCGCAATAAATTTCGTTTGCCCCGCAGCGGAAAGCGAACGGGCATATTTGCCGATTCCGCCTTCATGTTCGGATTTGAATATATGATACTGCACGCCGCTCTCTTTGAGCCGCTTCTCGATTTTATCGATCAGCGTCGCGTTCCCACCGTGAAGAGCGTGCGGATTCACCAAAAAATTTAACATGTCAAACTCCCTGCGCCGAATTTGGCCTTTAAACTGAGTAAAATAACCCCTATTATTTGTATTATACATTATTTTTTTTTGAATTGCAATTTTTTTCGGAATGTGATACACTATTTTTCTAACAAAAAATTTGGAAGTTGCGATGAAAATTCCCGTTCCCGAAAAATTAGCCGCCCTTGCGGGCGAATGCGCGTTCCCTCTCTACCTTGTGGGGGGAAGCGTTCGCGACGCGCTCGCGGACTTCCCGCCCGCCGAAAAACCCGATTACGACATCTGCGCCGCCGCCCCCGAAGCGGACTTGATTGCCGCGGCGGAACGGGTGGGCATGCAAGTAAAGGGCGTTTACCCCCGCACGGGCACGGTGAAGCTAGAGGACGAAAACGGCGTAGGATATGAGTTCACCCGCTTCCGTTCCGACAAGTACGTGCGCGGCATTCATACGCCCTCGGAGATAGAGTTCACGGACGATATTAAAAAGGACGCCCGCCGCCGCGACTTCTGCGCCAACGCAATTTACTACGAAATTAAAACGCAAACGGTATGCGACCCGCTCGACGGATGCGGCGATATCGAACGCAAAATTTTGCGAACCGTCGCGCCCGCAAAAAAGGTTTTCGGCGAGGACGGACTGCGTTTAATGCGGCTTGCCCGCCTTGCGGCAGAAACGGGATTTTCGCCCGATAGCGAGGCAATCGAGGGCGCGCGCGAACACGCCGCACTTCTTTCCGACATCGCACCCGAACGCATTTATACCGAGCTCATGCTGCTGCTTCACGCAGACGAAAAACACGGCTTCCCCGACGCGCCCTATCGCGGGCTTTGTATCTTGCGGGACACGGGCGTGCTCGGCGTACTTCTGCCCGAGCTTGCCGCGGGCGCGGGCATGGCGCAACGGAGCGACTTCCACAACCACGACGTTTTGGAGCACTCCCTGCGTTGCGTGAAATACGCGCCCAAAGAAATTCGACTTGCCGCGCTACTGCACGACGTGGGCAAACCGCTGTGCAAAATGCGGGACGGCAACAGCTTCCTGCACGCCGACGAGGGTGCGGAAATCACGCGCGAAATCCTCACCCGCCTCAAATCTCCCAAAGCGTTGATAACGGAAACGGAGACGCTCGTGCGCCTGCACATGCGCGATTACAACCTGCAAATGCGGGAAGGAAAGCTCAGGCGGGAAATCGTGCAATACCACGCAATTTTGCCCAAACTGCTCGCGCTCAAACAGGCGGACTTTTCCGCCTGTAAGGACGATTTGTCGCCCGCCCCCGCCGTGGTAAAATGGCAAACCCTTTACGCCGCTATGCGCGAAGAAGGCGTGCCCTTCACGATAAAACAGCTTGCCGTAAACGGCAACGACGCGCTCGCCGCAGGCATTCCGCCGCAGCGCGTGGGAGAAACGCTCGCCGAGCTGCTTGCCTACTGCGCGGAAAACGGAAAACGCAACGACCGCGGACACCTATTGTCCCGTCTCAAAAAACACTACGGAAAACAAGATTAAGGTACTTTTTATGGAAATTGCACTTATCGTAACGAATATCGTTTTGACCGCCCTCTGTTTGGTGCTCGTCCTGCTCGTGTGGGCGAAATCCAAAAACACGAACACGCCCGCAAGGCATACGGACGACGGCGAGCTGAGAGAAGCCATTCGCCGCCTCGAAGAGAAGACGGAAACGCTGACAGGCTTTGCCGACTTCAACGCGCGCTCGGTGGAGAATTTGAGTCGTTCCACGGAAACGCGGCTTACCAACATTCAAAACCGTTTGACGGACGACATGAAATACATCGTAGACGCCAACGCGCAAAACTTGGAGCGCATTCGCCGCACGGTAGACGACAAGCTGACCTCTTCCATCGACGGAAAGCTTTCCGACAGCTTCTCGCGCATCTCCGACCGTCTCGAAAAAATGTACGTGAGCGTGGGCGAAATGAAATCGCTTTCGGGCAACGTGGCGGACATTAAGAGGGTGTTCTCCAACGTGAAATTGCGCGGCACTTGGGGGGAAGCGCAACTCAACGCCCTGCTCGAACAGATGCTCGCACCCGACCAATACGAGCGCAGCGTAAAGCTCAACCCGCTCGACAATTCCCTTGCCGACTTTGCCATTAAAATGCCCTCGCGCGACGGCAACACCGTGTATCTTCCCGTAGACAGCAAGCTGCCCGTGGAGGAATTCGAGCGGCTATGTGAAGCGAGCGAACGGGGCGACAAGGAAGCGGAAGAACAGGCGCGCAAGGGCTTGGAACGCGCCGTAAAATTGCAGGCGGATTCTATTGCGAAAAAGTACATACTCCCGCCCGTGACGACGGATTTCGCGGTCATGTACCTGCCTTCCGAGGGATTGTTCGCGGAAGTCGTGCGCATGTCGGGGCTTGCCGATTATTTGCAACGCCGCCGCATTTTCGCCTGCGGTCCCTCCAACCTCGGCGCCCTCCTTTCCACTCTGCAAACGGGCTTCCGCACCGCGGCAATCGAAAAACGCTCGGGCGAACTTCGGCAAATGCTCGACTCCTTCCGTGCGGATTTTGCGAAGTTTTCCGAACTGCTCGAAAAGACGCGCCGCAAGTTGCAGGAAGCGACGGATAGCGTGGAGAGCGCGGAAAAGCGCACGAACACCATCGGGCGCAAATTAAACGGCTTCCGCGCAATCGGCTCACCCGACGACGATAACGACGAATAACCCATTCCCCGCCGCTTTTTGCGGCGGTTTTTTGGCAATTTAAAACAGTGGAAAAACGCTTGCTATTTCGGGCGTAATCTAATATAATAGTATCGGAAATAATTTGAAACGGCAATTCGGGGCAACCCGAATACAAAACAAACGTACGGAGGTACGGAAATGGCATACGACGATAAAGACGGACGCCGCCCGCACGGCGGGCAGAACGGCTACGGGCAAGGCTACGGCCAGGGCTACGGTTACGGCGGTTCTCCCTACGGATACGGCAACCCCTACGGCAATTACGCCAATCCTTTCGACTACGACAATTCCGATTACGACGAGGACGACGAGGAAAAACGCCATAAGGATCACCACGACCATGACGACGAACATGACGGTGAGCACGCAGAAAACGCCGAGCACGAAAACGGCGAGCATGGCGCAAGCCCCGAAGACGAAATGCAGGGCGTTCCTCCCGAGGAGAAAAAACACCTATCGCGCAAGGAGCAAAAGGAGCTTGAAAAGCGGCAATACGAGTACGAAAAGAAGCTCGTAAAAGAAGGAAAAATCGCGCCGCGCATTCACTATAAGCCCCACCACACCTTCGGGCGCATTTTGGCGATTTGCCTCACGTTCTTCTTCGGCATCTTTATGGCGCTGGGCGGAATTATAGGCGGCATCTATATTGCGGGCACGCAGACCAAGCTGAAAAACGTGATGAACATGACGGGCATAGACGCGGACGCGTTCCTTACGGAATCGGCGCAGGAAATGTCGCTCTTACAGCTTGTAGACGAGGTGCGTGCGGAAATCGAGCTGCTCGGCAGCTTCAACGAATTTTCGCTCGGAACGCTCGCCAAATACACCCCCATCGTGGAAGATCAACTTCCCAACTACTTGGGCGAACTTGCCGAACTCGGTATCACCATCGACGCGGCTGCGCTTATGGAAGTTAAATTCGCCAATCTCGGCGAGTACTTGAAAGACGACGTGGTAAAGGCGATCGCGCTTGCAGACATCGTGGAAGCGTTTTCAACCGACGACGCTTTGATGCACGCACTCTGCTACCATGACGACGACACCAAAGTGACGCTCGGCGAAATTATGGAAGGACCGAAAGAGTTCTTCGAGGGCATTGCCCTTGCCGACGTGTTCCCCAAAGAGGACGGCGAAATCGACCCCGTCATGAACGCGCTCCTCTATGACAGGGAGGGCAACAAATACAAGCTCGGCGATTTGATTTCGAACGGAACGGACATTATTCAGGGAGTGGAAGTCGAAACCCTGCTCGGCGTAGACGGCAACACGAATGCGGCGATCCGCTACCTTGCATACGGTACGGAATTCGACGATGACGGAAATGCCAATTACACCGTAGACCCCGAAACGGGCGAAGTGACCATGCGCGAGGGACTTGAAAAGCGCACGGTGAAAACGCTCACCGACGAAGACGTCGACCTGTTGGGCGGCGCGCGGCTGAGAGACCTCACGAACATCGACAGCGGCTCTTCTGGCATGATGCAGGCGATGAAGGATTGGACGGTGGACGAGCTGCACGATCAGGCGAAAATCGAATCGCTCATCGTGGGCGACGTGTTCGACATGACGGGCGACGAGAAAGGGCTGATGGGCGCAATTTCCGGTTGGTCGCTCAAAGAGCTGCAAGAACAGCACCGCATCGAGCGGCTGAAAATTTCGCAGGTCATCAACCTCGGCGACAGCCCCTCCGCTCTTTTGAACGCGATTGGTCAGTGGCGCATTCGCGACCTCAATAAGCAGGAAAAAATCGACTCGCTTACCATTGCCGACGTTATCACGATAGACGCGAGCTCTCCCCTCTTGTTGCAATCTCTCAAAGACGCACCCCTTGGGGAGTTAGGCGATACCGTAAATTCGTTGCGGCTGAGCGACATTCTTTCCGAAGACGATTTGACGAACAACAAGATTTTGCGCAACCTTAAAATGAGTACGCTGAATACCCTTTCTTCCGACGTACAAAACCTGTCCGTTGCGGACGTGTTCGGCGAAGAAATTTACTCCTACCTCGACGTAGCGGCTACCAAGGCGAGCTACGAGGCGGCGAAGGCTTCGCATACGAGCGACGACATCGGCGTGATCGCTACGGGCACCTATGCGGAGCTTATTGCCGCATACGAAAAGAACAAAAAGTTTAAGGATCTTTCCGAAGTCGTTCCCCATGCGGTAAAACCCGCCGCGGGCGAAAGCATCGAGAGTTACCGCGTACCGACCACGGAAGCGAACAACGCGAATCCCACGCGCTTGGAGCTTGGTTACTTCCTCCAAGACGGCGGCAGTTACACGCTTGCCGACGCTAAGAAAGTTTCCCACAAGAACGGCGGCTACACGATGGAACACAAGCTTGCGCTTACCGCCGAATACAGTTGGTTTACGGTGGATTTCTCGACGGGAAACGGCGTTACGCTTCCCACGGGCGACAGCGTGACTGCGGGCGACGACGGCTATGTATATCACACGGGCGACGACGAGTATCCCGTGCTCGAAGACGGCTTCGGCTTCTACTACAAGAACGATAATAAGCGCGTAGATTTGGAACGCGAAATCGTTTCCTATAAGGCGGGCGATACGAGCTATCCCGTCACGAGTGGGAAAATCACCTATGCAGGACAGAGCTACACCGTCCGCAAAGACGATTCGGGCAACTACATTTTGTTGCAGATTCCCGTTACGCCTTACTACTATGCGCCCACGAGCGCGCAGGTGTATACCACTGTTTACACGGAAGAGCAAACGACGCTTCGGCACGTGCTTGTTAGCGGCGGCACGGAAAAAGTGCTCGACCGCTATTTGAGCGGCGTGTGGTACTTGCTCCTCGGCGGCGAGCAGAAGGAAACCGACGGTTCGGTTACCGTCATCGACAATTCGCACTCGACCGTACTCGATATCGGCGATAAAATTGCGACGGCTGCCGACATGATCAACACCTACACGCTCGGCGATTTGTACTTGCACGGGTTTATTACCAAATCCCCCTACCGCGACATTCAATCGCTTCATTTCGGAAGCTTCGAAAACCTCAACGAGCTGAGTATTGCGGAAGTCATCGACCTTATCGACAATCTCTTAGGTAGAATCGGCGCGTAACGAAAAAAAGAAAATGCGAAATTTCATAAATTTTTCCCAAAGACGGGAAAAACGCATTGACTTGTTTTCGGAAATATAGTAAAATAGAAACATGAAAAAACCTTGCATACCCAAAAGGTATGCCGTAAAGACCGGGAGGTGAAACATTATGCAGAAGTATGAAATGCTCATACTGCTCAAAAGCGACATGGAAGAAGAGGCGAGAGAGGCAGAACTCAAAAAGTATGCCGACATCGTAACGAGCCATGGCGGCAGCGTAGAAGCTACCGACAAATGGGGCGTGAAGAAAACCGCTTACCCCATCGCGTTCAAGCAGGATGCGTTTTTTGCTCTCATTACGTTCGTTGCGAATGGTGACACGGTGAAAGAGCTCGACCGTATCGCCGGCATTTCCAGCGACGTACTGCGGCGCGTAATTACAAAAGTTAAGGAGAACTGATTATGAACAAAGTGTTTTTGATCGGAAATCTGACTCGTGACCCCGAACTCACGGAGACGTCGGGCGGCGTAAGCGTTTGCCATTTCGCAATCGCGGTAAACCGTTCCTACACTTCTTCCGACGGTGAGCGCCAGACCGACTTTTTCAACGTAACCGCATGGCGCGGCTTGGCTGAAAATATCGCGCGCTTTACCAAAAAGGGCAGTAAGGTTGCCGTTTCGGGCAGTGTTCAAATTCGCAACTACGAAGACAATCAGGGGAACCGCCGCACCGCGGTAGACGTTATCGCACAGGACGTAGAATTCCTGACGCAACGCGGCGCCAACCAAGGGGACGATTTCTACGACGCACCCGCTCCTTCCGACAGAGGCAACGCGCCCTCCAAGAAGAAGCCCGCGCTCGAATCGTTCGACGACGACGGAGACATTCCGTTCTAACGCAGAAAAGAAAGCGTTACACTAATTCAACAAGGAGAGCATCATGGAAGACGAAATCAAAGAGGTAGAGACCGTAGAAGAGGTCGAGGCGGAAGCTCCCGCAACGCCTGCCGAAGGCGATGCCAAAGAGGCAAGAGAGCCCCGCGCAAAGAAGAATTTTAAAAAGTCAAACTTCAAGAAAGTTTGCTTGTTCTGCCAGGAAAAGTCCGAAATCAACTATAAGGACGTTGCCAAGCTTCGCAAATTCATCAGCGAAGGCGGTAAAATTCTTCCCCGTAGAATGACGGGCACCTGCGCTCGGCACCAGAGAGAAATTGCGGTTGCCATCAAGCGCGCAAGAGTTGCCGCTCTGCTTCCTTTCAAAGCAGACTAAGCAAAAACAAAAATCAAAACTCCCCGCGGATTTCGCGGGGAGTTTTTTATTGCGCAGAAAAAGCGGACTACATTGAAAGGATAGAAAAAATCATTTCCAAATCGTTTTTAATCTTTTCAAACCGCTGCGGAGAAAGGTCATACACCCTTTCCATCTTTTGCCACCGTTCGCAACTGTTTTCCTTTTGTGTAAACTGTTGTTTTTCGGTGCAAAAATATTCCTTATCACGAATAACCGACAACCCAAGCCAACGGCAAATTTTTTTGCACGCGTCGCAGTCTTTACACGTTTTTTTGCCCGTTGATTTCACGCCACTCTTCCTCCAAGATATTTCGTATCATCGTTAACTCTGTAAATAAATTATTTAAACGAAATTTTACAACGTTACTTATGTGCCTTGGTCTTTGCCGATACACAAACTCTTCACAGCCGTCGCTTCCGTTTACTGTGCCGTGCCCTTTACAGCACCGTCCAATTTTTGTGGCTTGGTATTCGCTCTGTCCTTGGGTATAATATCTCTGAAAATGTTTACACCTGTAACACAACAAGTTGCATTTGTCTTGCATATAAATCTTCTGCTCCTTTTGTAAAATTCAATATCGCCATTATATCATACACTATTCCCAAATAGTTATTTTATAGAAAATTCTATACCATATAGTTTGCAATTATCGCAGTACGGAAATGACGGTCATTCCAACCCTATTGCATCATTTCGTCATTGCGAACGAAGTGAAGCAATCCAGACGATATTGTTCTTGTCAAGCGTTCGTGTCTAGATTGCTTTGTCGCTTCGCTCCGCGCAATGACGGTGAGGAAGTTCGCTACGCTACTTCGTGCCGTCTACTGCGGAACAACATGACAATCCAATAATAGCTATATACAAAACAAGCGCATTGCGTAACGCAATGCGCTTGTTTGTTTTTTAAATCGTTTATCTTAAATATCTGCCCTGCAAACCGTTGCGAACGATGAACACTTCTTCCTCTTCTCCCGTGCGGGCGTTGAGATAGATCACGTATTCGTCCTCGCCGTAGGTGCAAGCGTACTCGTAAGCAAGTACCTCTTCGCCGTCTACGGGAATGAGTGCAAGTCTGCCCTCTTCCGTTTCCACGCCGCTGAGCTTTTCCCTTGCTTGCGCTTCGGAAATGCCCGCTTTCAAATCGCGCTGCGTGTAGTTGACCAAATACCCCTTCGCGTCGATACCGATCACTCTGCCCTTGGATTCGCAAACGCGTACCTTAATCATATCGGGATAGCCAAGCACGCCGTCGTCATAGCTCACGTAAGTGATATCGGCAACCATGCCCGCGTCGGACATCCATACCGCTTCCACGTTCTCGATGCCGAGCGTTTTGAGGTACTCGCGCGCCAATGCGTCGCAGCCCTCTACGGTGAAGTTCTTATCCTCGCAAGCCTCGTACAAATCGAAGAATGCAAGCTTGCCGCCGTTCTTGGTGACCTGCGCGAACAGCTCTACGCCGTTGTCGTCGGTCATAACGAAGTTATAGCAATTCATGTCGCGGGAAGCCGTTTCACCCGTGTACTGCATTTCGCTGATGTGATATGCTTCCATATAGCCGCGAAGCAATTCTTCCGCACGCGTGGAAGTAACTTCTTCCAACTTCGTAAGGCGATTTTCTTTTACGTTGCCCTCGCCCGAGAAAGGCGCGTCAACGATCTCTTCGGGTTCTTCCTTGCTCGTCTGTCCCATTTCGCCGAACTTTTGGGAAACGGTCCCTTCCGTACCTTTGAGGAAAGCGCGGAACTCGCCCTGCTCCATGTTTAATACAAGTTCGTTGAGTTCACGGCAAAGTTTGTCGTTTACGTTGTAGAGATAAATAACGGTGTTGCGCTCCTTTTCAGTAAGCGTGTGACCTGCCGCAAGTTTGCCAAGCAAGGTACGCGCATAAGCGCCCGTCTTGTTGACGAAGGAAGAGATATCCGTGCTCGTCGCCTGATCTACGGGAACGCGCTCCAACGCGCTTTCCAAAAGTGCACTGTCTACAAGCACGTTGGTGAGCAGCTTACGCTGTTCGTTGTTGCCCGAGGAAACGCGAAGCTTGGAAAGGTTGTTGTCCAAATCTTCGGAAACGGAAAGCATTTCGTACAAAGTGGAACGGTAACCGTTTTCCGCGGTCACGTTCATCTCGTTCATACGGAAGCCGCCCGCAGTTACCACCGTGGCAAGCGCCAAGCAAACAACGCCGAGCGAGATAACCGCCGCAAGCCAACCGCCGAACCCTGCCGTACGGCTCTTGCGTACCGTCTTATGTGCGCGCTTGTTCTCTTTGTTCTCAGCCTTGCGGACACGCGCCGCTTCACGCGCCTTTGCGCGCTCCTCTCTCGCCTTATCGTGCGATTCGCGCTTCTTTGCCTTCAACGCGAGCCTATCTTTCTTCTCGCGTGCAATGCGCTTTTGTTTTTCTGCCTTGCTCTCGTTTTTCAGCATCTCGCGGCGGGCGATTTTTTCCGCATGCCGTTCGATGCGCTTTTCTTTGAGCGCCGCTTTTCTGTCGATGCGGCTCTGCTTACGTTCCGCGCGCTTTTTCGCGATCATCTCTTTTCTCGCGAGCTTCTTCTCCTGCAAACGCGCTTTGCGCTCGATCTTCTTCTGTTTGATTTCGGCGCGCTTCATGAGCTTTCTCTCTTTGCGCTCCGCCTTCTTCTTTGCGGCATCCAAACGCTTTTCAGCCGCCGCCTTTTCCTGCTTCACCGCTTTCTGAACGCGCTTTTCCTTCTTGGGAGAAGGAGTGCTTTTCTTCGCGTTCTTGGTTACAGGGGTTTTCTTCTTGGGGGGCGTGCCCGCCGCCTGCGCTTGAAGCTCCTGTTCTTTTTCTACGCGCTCCACTTTTTTCGCGCCGCTCGATACGTTTTTACCGATTTTCTTTTCCATAACTCCTCCTTAAATGGCAAATACGTGTTTGCCGATGACCGTCACCGTCTGACGGTTGAAAATCCAGGCGCTTGTTGCAACGGCGGGGTTATAGTAGTACAGGCACCCGTAAGTGGGGTCCCAGCCGTTCATGGCGTCGCGCGCCGCGTCGTACGCGGTTTGGTTGGGCTCCAAGTTGATTTGTCCGTCCGCAACCGCCGTGAACGCGCCCTTCTGATAGATAACGCCGGAAATGGTGTTGGGGAACGACGAGCTGCGCACGCGGTTCATAATAACCGCGCCGATTGCAACCTGTCCCGTGTAGCTTTCTCCGCGCCCCTCGGCGTAAATCGCTTTCGCCATCATATACAAGTCGGACGAAGTATAATTCGACGAAGACGAGGACGACGAGGACGGTTTTTTGCTCGGGGTGTTGAGCGCATTATACGATTCGTTCATGCCGAGCGCCTTATAGGTCGATTTGCCAACGATACCGTCCGCAGTCAAACCGTTCTTCTTCTGGAAAGCGATAACCGCTTTCTTGGTACCCGCGCCGAAGACTCCGTCTACCGAGCCCGAGTAATAGCCCCATTGTTTCAATCTGCGCTGAACCTCTTTCACTTCGCTGCCTGTGCTTCCCTGACGGAGAACGGCGGCATTCACGACGGCAGTCAGCGCCGTATCGGCTGCGTCCTGCGTACGGGAAATGCTCGTTACCGCAATACCCGCAGCGGCTGTCGCGGAGAGCGCAAGCGTCAACGCGCCGATTGCCAAAAACTTTTTCATAAATTCCTCCTATGCGTAATGTGCGCATTCGGAAAAAATTTATGCGGAAAAATTTTGCAACAAAAAAAGCCTACCCACGAGGGTAGGCGATAAGCAATTTTTACTTTTCGTAAACGCTGTGTTTCAGCACGCCGATATAGGGCAAGTTGCGGTACTGCTGCGCATAGTCGAGCCCGTAACCGACGATAAATTCGTTTTCGATGGTAAAGCAGGAATAGTCCGCTTTGATGTCCACCTTTCTGCGCGACGGCTTGTCGAGCAAGGCAACCACGGTAAACGACTTCGCCCCGCGCCCCTTTAACAAATCGCGCAGCTTTACAAGGGTGTAACCCGTGTCGATAATATCTTCGACGAGAAGCACGTCTCTCCCCTCTAAGGGCGCCGACAAATCCATCACGATTCTGGGCATACCCGAGCTTTCCGACGAATTGCCGTATGAACTGATCGTCATAAAGTCGAGCTGTACGGGCGTTTTCATTTCCCGCAACAAATCGCAGAAAAACATAACGCTGCCTTTGAGCACGCTCACCGCAAGCGGCGGCTCTTTGCAGTTTTTATAGCGTTCGTCCAACCACTCCGCCGCAATCTTTACTCTACCTTGAATTTGCTCGGCGGTATACATAACGCGCTCGATATCGGGGTGTACTTCTCTTTGCATATCAATTCTCCTTCCTTTGTTTATTTGTCGAGAACAGGTAGATTGCCCGTTCCGTTGTTTCCGTAATTTTTACGCGTTCGGAAATTTCCACGCCGAACACGGCGAGCACTTCGCTCCCGTGCGCCACGACGGGAATCAGCTTTCCCGCCCGCGCGGGAATTTTTTTCTTGGTGAGATATTCTTTGAGGGTTTGCTTCCCGCCCGCGAAGGGTGTAAACATATCCCCCTCTCTACGAGTTCGAATCTCAGCGCCTTGCGGGAATTTATGAAAGTCCGCCCTGAGCGCCCCTTCGCCTTTTTCAAACGACACGGCGTATTCCGCACCGCCGAACGAGAACTCGCACGCCTCAAACGGCATGGGCGCAAGCGCTTCAAAAACGGGCAAATAGAAGTACGCCGCATCGCCCTCCCGCACCGCTTTGAGACCGCCGGGCAAACATACTTCCCGCCCGCTCTGCAAGTCTTTCAACTTTTCTATTTCGCGCACGTTCGCGCCCGTGTAGTCGTGCGTACAACCAAGCTCGCGCAAAACGTGCAAGCACGCCCGCGAAAATACGGGACGGGGAAGCGTGAGCGAAATGCGATACCCCGCGCCGTCGCGCTTGACCGATTGCAAGGCGAGCGACTGCAAATATTCCTCGTCCTCCTGCGCGCGAAGCGCAAACTCCACGAGGTGTTCGGAAGCGCCGCTTACCGCCTGCTCCAACGCGGGCAGTACGTTATTCCGAATGGCGTTGCGCGTATAGCGCGTATCCGCGTTGCTCTCGTCCGTGACGAACGGTAATCCGTGCCGCGCGGCGTAAGCCTCGATTTGCTCCCGCGTGACTTTTAATAAAGGACGGATAATGCCCTGCCGTTCGCGGATTGCCGCAAGCCCCGCTAGCGAAGTCCCCCGCGCTAAGCGGAAGAGCACCGTTTCCGCGTAATCGTCTTTATGGTGTGCGGTTGCAACCGCGTCCGCTTTGCCCGCGCTCAAAATCTCTTGGAAACAGGTATAGCGGAACGCCCGCCCCTCTTCTTCCAAGCCTCTGCCGCTTAACTTCGCGCGTGCGGGAATATCCGCCCGAAACACGCTGAGCGGAATACTCCATTCCCCGCAGAGCGTTTCCACGAAATGCAAATCCCGCAGAGATTGCTCTCCGCGGATGCCGTGCTCGCAGGTAAGTGCGGAAAGGGTGATCCCCAACTTTTCCGCGTTCGCGTGAAAGAGGTGCAGTAAGGTCACGGAATCCACCCCGCCCGACACCGCCACGCAAACGCGCATTCCGCGATAGCTTTGCAAATCCACCAAATCCATTGGCAATATTATAGCATACCCCCGCGCGATTTGCAAGGGATTTTATTTCTTCTTCTTTTTGGCGCAAACGGCAACCGCCGCCAAAACGCCGCCCGCGGCAACTACACCAAAGCCCACGGAAGACGAGCACCCTTTTCTTATGGGCTCTTCAATAGGCTTAGACTGGTCGAGGTCGGGTTCGGGCTCCTTGTCTTGGAATTCGAGTACGATTTCGTTGAATGCCGAAACGGAAACGGGCTTCCAATTAAAAGTGTTTTTTGTACGCTTGATATCATTCGTGATATCCTTATCGTTACACAACACGCGCGCAAGCACTTTTCCCTCTTCGGGCGTAAAGATAATCCCGATTTCCGCGCCGTCCGAAAGAACGCTGCACATTTCCACGCTTCCGCCCTCGCCCGCAGTAACGGTAAAGGCGTATTTCGCAACGCCCCTTTGCGCGGAAGTAGCAAACCTCTTCCCGAGCGTGTACATATCGCCCGCGTTGAAATGGCAAACGTCGCTGCCCAGCGTTTCTTGCGTTTTCATATCGACAACGGGCAAGTCATCCGTCTCCACCGTAGAAACGAAGGGAACAGTTTTGGCGACCGTTTCCTGATTGGTACGCAGCGTTTCCACCCACTTCGTATAGCCGTTATAGGTGGGCGTGATTTTGCCGACGACAAACGGCATATGGCGCGCATTCTCGTCCTCGGTAAGCTCGGCAACCGCGCTACGCATATCGCCGATAAGATCGCGCAAATTCTTCCCGTAATCCGCGGAAAGCTCCTTATGCTCAGCGTCCGATTCCCCCTGCATCCAAATATAGCCTTTGATAACGGGAGTATAGCCCTGCGCGCGCACCTCGCCGAGCCCGCGCTCTAACACCTCCAAAAAGCGGGTGTACATGAGTCCCGAATTTTTATGTATCTTCTTGCCCTCTTCCTTCCAACGGGCAAGGATGGTGGGCGATGCCCAATTGCCGTACTGCTCGGTGAAGAGATAGGGCGCCCCGAACGCACCGTTGTAGTCGCCGAGGTATACGCCGCCCGCCGCATATTTGATGATGACCGCGGGATGCTCCTCGGTATGCGTTTCGGAGAGGATTTTCGCCATGCCCACTTCGGGACCCATAAACTGCGCGTTCTGCCCCTGCCCGAGCTTGACGGATACGAGCGAAGCGGAGGGAATGCTCTGCGCTTTGGCATCCACGTTGGTAACGCCGTAGTACAGCACGTTATTGTATCCGCTCTTGTTGCGCGCGTCGTCCGCCGCAATCGCGCTTTCGTAAGTCATCGCCGCGTCGCTCTGCCCGTGCACCGTCTGCGAAAGGTTGGAACACCCAACCGCATTGCTTTGCCCCGCGAGGATATAGATATCCGCCGTTTTTTGCTCCTCCGCGCGTGCAGGCGCAATCGCTCCCGAAGAAGCCGCAACGATGCCCGCCGCAGTCAACGCCAATACGGCTGTCGCCAAAGTTTTTTTCATATTCGTCTCCCTTATCGTAGGCGGTAATTCCGCTATTTAATTGTAACACGGAACGCAAAATTTGTAAATAGCCGCAATGCGTTTTTATGAAAAATATTTTCAAACGCGAAAAATCCCGTTAGGAACTTTTCCCCTCTCGATATTTTTCTTGAAAGGGATTGCCGTTTGATAAAATATATGTTATAATTGATACACGCTTAAAAAGTGAGGAAACTACTTTGAAAAAGTTTTTGATTGCATTGCTTATGGGGCTCATGGTTTGCGCAATGGCATTCGGTTTTGCCGCTTGCGATTTGTTTACACCGTCCAATAACGATACCCCGAAAGATACGCCTACTGTCACCCAGCCGGGCGACAAGGACCCCGACAAAGATCCTGACAAGGATTCCGATAAGGACCCCGACAAGGACCCCGACAAGGACCCCGACAAGGACCCCGACAAGGACCCCGACAAGGACC